>NZ_JBFPFX010000008.1:0-229772 GCF_047978245.1 Pseudomonas sp. LFS044 | reverse complement strand
TCACCTCCCTCCGCAAGACCTCCGCTCGGCCTCCTGAAGTCGCAATCTGTGTCGTCTGGACCATTGCGCGCTTAGAAGCCAAAGCCAAAGCCAAAGCCAAAGCCAAAGCCAGTTAAAGACTGTTACCTATGTGCGTGAACTGATTTGTAACCCATGTGGGTGAGTCATACCGCCAGCCTTTTTTGGTTACTTTTTGGGGCGTCTGCCAAAAAGTGACCCGCCCTAAGGGCGGAAAGGTGGGTGAGCGTCGCCACAGCCAATGGATCTCAAACACATCAGAACCGTCTCGTGAAGCTTTCGGGCTTTTGAAAAGGGGACCTATCCGTCTGCGATACCGGCACCAAACCCCGCCGTTTGCTATCGCGGCTTCAAGTCCAGCCTACGCAAATGGCAAGTCACTTCCTCACGATCGTGATAAAGCTGCTTGCACGCAATCGACACCTTGACCTTACGCGCCTTGAACGTCGCCTCCATGCGGTCCAGCAACCGCCGCACCTCCGCATAACGCTGCTTCATCGGCAACTTCAGGTTCACCACCGCCTCACGGCACAACCCCTCACCCAGCCAAGTCTCGATCAACGAAGTGGACCGCGCCGGCTTCTCGACGATATCGCACACCATCCAATCCACCGGCTGCTTCGGCTGCCAGGTAAAACCGTCCGCCATCAGGTGCTGAACCAAACCAGTGTCCATCAGGCTCTCGGCCATCGGCCCATTGTCGATTGCAGTCACCAGCATGCCGCGACGTACCAGCTGGTAAGTCCAGCCACCCGGCGATGCACCCAGGTCGACACCCGTCATGTCATCGCCCAGGCGCTGATCCCACTGCTCCCGCGGGATGAACTGATGCCAGGCTTCCTCGAGCTTGAGCGTCGAACGGCTCGGCGCCTCGCGCGGGAACTTCAGGCGCGGAATACCCATAGGCCACAGCGCGCTGTTATTGGCCTCGGCAACGCCAACGAACACCCGACGGCCGCTGATGAAGGTCAGCAGCAAGCGCGGCAAACTGGCGTTGTCGGCCAGGCACCCAGCCTTTTCCATCGCTTTGCGCAGCGGCACTTCGAACTTGCGGCAGAAGGTCGACAGCTCTTTGCCATCGTTGCTGTCGAGCACTTCCAGCCACAGGCTGCCAAATACCGGCTGGTCAGCCAGGTGCTCGAGCAGCACGCTGATACGATCGCTTTCCGGCAATTCGATATAGCAGCCACGCGCCCACTGACGCGGGAAGATCAGTTGCGCGAAGCGCAGTTGCGTCATCAACCGTTCGGCACCTTCGGCCTCGGCACAGACAAACTCGGCGCAGGCGCTCTGCGGCTTGCCTTTGGCATAGCCAGCAACACCCAACAGGGCCGCGTGTTCGCTGATCTCGGCGCAGACCTCGCCCTCGAAACCGGGCCGGCAATGCATGAACAGGGTATTCATCTCTCACTCCACTACGGCTGGCGCACCACAGGCGCCGGCAGGGCGGCGATGATAAAGGAAGTTCGGAACCTGCGACATGCCCCGCCGGTCCAGAAAAGGGTCAGGGGTGGCAAACAGGTCTAACCTGACCACTCAGCCAGGTCCGTACCGTGCGGGCCGAAACAGAGCGGTGACACCGGCATGCGCCAGCAAATGCCGGGCACCGGTGCATAAGGAGTTGGCAATGCCCTCGCTCGATAGCCTGAATACCCTCAAGACCTTGAAGGTGGACGATAGCACCTATCACTATTACAGCCTCCCCGAGGCTGCCCGGCAGCTCGGCGACCTGCAGCGCCTGCCCATGTCGCTCAAGGTACTGCTGGAAAACCTGCTGCGCTGGGAGGACGGCAAGACCGTCAGCAGCGACGACCTGCGCGCCCTCGCCGGCTGGCTGCAGGAACGCCGCTCCGATCGCGAAATCCAGTATCGCCCGGCGCGGGTATTGATGCAGGACTTCACCGGTGTACCCGCCGTGGTCGACCTGGCGGCCATGCGTGCCGCGATGGCCAAGGCCGGCGGCGATCCACAGCGGATCAACCCGCTGTCACCCGTGGACCTGGTCATCGACCACTCGGTGATGGTCGACCGCTACGCCACCCCTCAGGCGTTTGGCCAGAACGTCGACATCGAGATGCAGCGCAATGGCGAACGCTACGCCTTCCTGCGCTGGGGCCAGAGCGCGTTCGACAACTTCCGCGTGGTACCGCCCGGCACCGGCATCTGCCACCAGGTCAACCTCGAATACCTCGGCCGCACCGTCTGGACCCGCGAAGCCGACGGGCGCACCTACGCGTTCCCCGACACATTGGTCGGCACCGACTCGCACACCACCATGATCAATGGCCTGGGCGTACTCGGCTGGGGTGTGGGCGGCATCGAAGCGGAAGCCGCCATGCTCGGCCAGCCAGTGTCGATGCTGATCCCCGAAGTGATCGGCTTCAAGCTCACCGGCAAGCTGCGCGAAGGCATCACCGCCACCGACCTGGTGCTGACCGTGACGCAGATGCTGCGCAAGAAAGGCGTGGTCGGCAAGTTCGTCGAGTTCTACGGTGACGGCCTGGCCGACCTGCCCCTGGCTGACCGTGCCACCATCGCCAACATGGCGCCGGAATATGGCGCAACCTGCGGCTTCTTCCCGGTCGATGAGGTTACCCTCGACTACTTGCGCCTGTCAGGCCGCCCGCAGCAGACGGTACAACTGGTCGAACAGTACTGCAAAGCCCAGGGCCTGTGGCGCCTGCCAGGGCAGGAGCCGCTGTTCAGCGATACCCTGGCGCTGGACATGGGCGAGGTCGAGGCCAGCCTCGCCGGGCCAAAGCGCCCTCAGGACAGGGTCGCCCTCGGCGAGGTCAGCCAGGCGTTCAACCACTTCGTCGAACAGCAGCCCAAGGTGCTGGCAAAAGAAGTCGGCCGCCTGGAAAGCGAGGGCGGCGGTGGCGTGGCGGTTGGCAATGCCGACCAGGCCGGTGAAATCGACTACAGCCATGAAGGCCAAACCCACACACTGCGCCATGGCGCCGTGGTGATTGCCGCGATCACCTCCTGCACCAACACCTCCAACCCCAGCGTGATGATGGCCGCCGGGCTGGTGGCGAAAAAAGCGTTGGAAAAGGGCCTGCAGCGCAAGCCTTGGGTCAAGAGCTCGCTGGCGCCCGGCTCCAAGGTGGTGACCGACTACTACAACGCCGCCGGGCTTACCCCTTACCTGGACGCACTTGGCTTCGACCTGGTCGGCTATGGCTGCACCACCTGCATCGGCAACTCGGGCCCGCTGGACGAAGCCATCGAAAAAGCCATCGGCAGTGCCGACCTGACAGTGGCCTCGGTGCTGTCGGGCAACCGCAACTTCGAAGGCCGTGTGCACCCGCTGGTCAAGACCAACTGGCTGGCCTCGCCACCGCTGGTGGTGGCCTACGCCCTGGCGGGCAGCGTGCGGGTAGACCTGACACGCGATTCACTGGGCACGGGCAAGGATGGGCAACCGGTGTACCTGCGCGATATCTGGCCCACCCAACAGGAAATCGCCGACGCAGTGGCCAAGGTCGATACAGCGATGTTCCACAAGGAATATGCCGAAGTGTTCGCCGGTGACGCCCAGTGGCAAGCGATCGAAGTGCCGCAGGCAGCCACTTATGTGTGGCAGGAAGACTCCACCTATATCCAGCACCCACCGTTCTTCGACGACATCGGCGGGCCGCTGCCGGTCATCGAGAACATTCAGGGCGCACATATTCTCGCCCTGCTCGGCGACTCGGTCACCACCGACCACATTTCCCCTGCTGGCAACATCAAGGCCGACAGCCCAGCTGGCCGCTACCTGCGTGAGAAAGGTGTAGAGCCGCGGGACTTCAACTCTTACGGTTCTCGGCGGGGCAACCATGAAGTGATGATGCGCGGCACCTTCGCCAACATCCGCATCCGCAACGAGATGCTGGGCGGCGAAGAAGGCGGCAATACGCTCTACGCGCCCACGGGCGAAAAACTGTCGATCTACGACGCGGCCATGCGTTACCAGGCCGATGGTACGCCGCTGGTGGTGATAGCCGGCCAGGAATACGGCACCGGCTCCAGCCGCGACTGGGCAGCCAAAGGCACCAACCTGCTGGGGGTCAAGGCGGTGCTGGCGGAGAGCTTCGAACGTATCCACCGCTCCAACCTGGTGGGCATGGGTGTGCTGCCCTTGCAGTTCAAGGCGGGCCAGGATCGCAAGCAACTGGGCTTGACCGGCAAGGAGCGCATTGACATCAAAGGGCTGGCTGGCGTTGAACTCAAGCCCGGCATGACCCTGCCGCTGCGGATCACCCGAGAGGACGGTCAAGTGCAAGACATCGAAGTGCTGTGCCGCATCGACACGGTCAATGAAGTGGAATACTTCAAGTCGGGCGGCATTCTGCATTATGTGTTGCGGCAGATGATCGCACCTTCGGCCTGACACACACCGGGGCGCTACGCGCCCCTTCCTGCCCTGGGGGGCTGGCCCTTGGCCAGCCAATCAGTCATCATCCGACTTATACGTCACTATTTCAGCAAAACAACTGTAATAGTGACGCCATCTTTCGCGAACGGGGCAGTTGCGCTAGCGCAACTGCAACGGCGTGCAGTTGCGTCAGATCAACAAACTTAAATATCCATTCAATTAAAGCAAGGGCTTGCCGATACCTGTCGAAAGCCTTGCGGATTACTCAGCCCATGCGTAACAACCAGCCGATCACTCAACGGGAACGGACTTTCCCAGCCCAACAACGGTTGATCTCGACCACCAACGCCAAAGGCGTGATCACCTACTGCAACGATGCATTCGTCGAGATCAGCGGTTTCTCGCGCGAGGAGCTGATCGGCGCGCCGCACAACCTGGTACGCCACCCTGATGTGCCGTCGGCGGTGTTCGCCCATATGTGGCAAACCCTCAAGCAAGGCCAGCCTTGGATGGGCATCGTCAAGAACCGCTGCAAGTCGGGCGACCATTACTGGGTCAACGCCTACGTGACGCCGATCTTCGACAACAACCAGGTCACCGGCTTCGAATCGGTGCGGGTCAAGCCGACCGCCGAGCAGATCCGCCGCGCCGAAGCCCTGTACCAGCGCCTCAACCAGGGCAAGAGCGCTGTGCCGCGCCGGGACACATGGCTGCCGGTGCTGCAGGACTGGCTGCCGTTCATCCTGATCAGCCAGGTGGGCTTCCTGATCGGCAACTGGCTCGGCCACTCCTGGGGCTTTGCCCTGGCCGCCGGCCTGTCGGTGCCGCTGGGGCTGCTCGGCCTGAGCTGGCAGCAACGCGGCCTCAAGCGCCTGTTGCGCCTGGCCGAACAGACCACTTCCGACCCGCTGATCGCGCAGATGTTCACCGACAGCCGCGGTGTGCAGGCGCGGCTGGAGATGGCCATGCTCAGCCAGGACGCGCGCATGAAGACTTGCCTGACCCGCCTGCAGGACAGCGCCGAGCACCTCAGCGAACAGGCACGCCAGTCCGACGCACTGGCCCACAAGAGCTCTACGGGGTTGGAGCGCCAGCGGGTCGAGACCGAACAGGTCGCCGCTGCCGTCAACCAGATGGCCGCTACCACTCAGGAAGTGGCCAACCACGTTCAGCGCACCGCCGATGCCACCCAGGAAGCCAATCGCCTGACCAGCCAGGGCCGACAGATCGCCGGGGAAACCCGCGATGCCATTGCACGCCTGTCGGCTGCGGTGGGCGAAACCGGCGAGACCGTGACGCAACTGGCCAAGGACAGTGACGAGATCGGTGGCGTGGTCGATGTGATCAAGGGCATCGCCGACCAGACCAACCTGCTGGCACTCAACGCCGCCATCGAAGCGGCTCGTGCCGGCGAGATGGGCCGCGGTTTCGCGGTGGTCGCCGACGAAGTGCGCCAGCTGGCCCAACGCACCGCGGAGTCCACCGGGCAAATCCATGGCCTGATTGCCAAGCTGCAGCAGACTGCCAACAACGCCGTGCTGACCATGGAAACCGGCCACCGCCAGGCTCAGGAAGGTGTCGAGCGTGTGATGCAGGCCGACCAGGCGCTGGTCGGTATCAGCGAAGCCGTGGGCAATATTACTGACATGGCGACCCAGATTGCCGCGGCCACCGAAGAGCAGACAGCGGTGGCCGACGAGATCAGCCGCAACATCAGCACCATCGCCCAACTGGCCGACCAGACCGCCGAACAGGCGCAGCACTCGGCGTTGCTCAGCGAAGCGCTGACCACTACCGCCGGTGGCCAGTATTCGCTGGTGGAGCGGTTCAACCGCTAAGGGCAAGCCCGCTCCCGCAACCAGTCTGCGAATTCCGAGGATTCGGCAGAACCTGTGGGAGCGGGCTTGACCCGCGAATGGGCCGCAAAGCGGCCCTTACCAATCCAGCGTCAACCGGCTTTCAAAGTAGCGCTCTTCCCCCGTCAACGGGTCGGCAAACCGCAAGCTGTGCGCCAGCAGCTTCAATGGCCGCTGATAATCATCTTCTACCTTGAGCAACTCAGGGTAGAACGGGTCATTACAGATCCCAGCCCCCAACGCTGCCATATGTACCCGCAGCTGATGGGTCTTTCCGGTGACTGGCGACAGCCCATAGCGCCACTGCTCACCGTTCTTCTCCAGCACCTCGGCCAGGGTTTCGCTGTTGTGCGCCCCTTCCACCTCATGCATGCGGAAAAACGGCTCGCCGTGCACCAGGCGGCTTTTGTGTACCAACGGGAATTCACGCTGCGTCAAGGCAGCGGCAATGGCCTGGTAGCGTTTGTCGATGCGCCGCTCGGGAAACAGCCGCTGATAGGCGCTGCGGGTCTGCGGGTTGGCGGAAAACAGCACCAACCCCGCGGTATGCCGGTCGATGCGGTGCAGCGGCACCAGGTGAGGGTTGCCCAGACGACGGATCAAGCGGCGCAGCAACGTTTGCTCGACATACTCGCCGGTCGGCGTCACCGGCAGGAAATGAGGTTTGTCGGCCACCACCAGGTGCTCATCCGCATGCAGTATGGTTTCCTGTACCGGTATCGGTCGCTCGTTGGGCACTTCACGAAAATAGTGCAGGCGCATGCCACGGCGATAAGGCAGGTCGGCGGCAATCGCCTGGCCCTGCGCGTCGAGCACTCGACCACGGGCAAAGCGATCAAGCCACTGCGCACGCTCGATGGCCTTGAAATGGTCGCACAGGCAATCGAGTACCGTTGGCCAGTTGCCGGGTGGCAGGCAGACCGTACTGGCTTGCTGGCGGGCGGGGTCGAAAGGCGTGGTCATGGCAAGGCTCGGAACAGGCAGGGCCGGGTATTATCCCCCATGGCCGGCAGCTCAACCAGCCTGCACCGCAGCCTCGCTCCGTTCTTTCAGCCAGCGCAGCACCTGTACAGGCTCCCAGCGGCCGGGGTCATAGAGTGCGTAGAGCAACCCCTGGTAACCCACCACATCCAGCCCACGGTGGTAACCGGCCCGCTGGAACAGTGCTTCGATCTCGGCGAAACAGGTATTGAAATGCACTTTGCCGAACGGCGTACGGTCATCGGTAACCAGGCCTTCGAGGCGCAGTTCCAGCACGGCGTCGTACACCCGTTCGACCGGCATTCGGTTAACGGTGTATTTCAATTGCTCGACGTTGAGCATGGGCTTACCTCGATACTGTATTTATATACAGCATACGAACATGCCTGCCTTTGCGTCAATGCTGTTCATCCTCGCAAGCCGGGCAAATAGCCGGTGCCCTTGCGAATGGTCAGCAGCTCGCGCCTCGGTGTGCCCGTTGTCACCGACAAGTGAACCCAGCTGTCAAACTCGAGGATCAACTGGTCGAAAACCACATCACTTTCACTGATGCGGCGGGCGACTTCCCGGGGGCTGTAGTCAGATAACGTGAAGTCCGCAGCCAGCCCGCTCACGTGCTGGCTGCGCGATGCCCCACCGACACGTGCGTTCAAGGCAGCGCAACGGTAGCCACTGCTGATGAGTACAGGTTGGCCAAAAAGGGCTCGCACCTGTTCGAGTGCCTGACATAACAGCAGCAGGTTGCTGGCGGCCTCTGCCGATGGCGTATTGTCCACCCCTTCTCTGGCGGCGATTTGTGAGGCGGTCATTTCTTCAAGCGTGAAATGTGGCGTGAGGCGCATGGCATGGTTCTCGACGGGGTTGATGATGGGCGGCAACAATGTCGCCGGCGCAGCATCATCAACTCGCCATGCCGTACATGCAGGCAGGTATCGTTTCCACAGGCCGCCCTCACTGGGCCAGAAACGCCACCACCTGCTCGCCATCGAACGGCCAATGCAATTCCGCAGAGGTATCACAGCGGCGCAGTACCGGAATGATCAGGCCGTAGCGTTCGAACAGCGCTTCGCTGTCGGCGATATCGATCAGTTCGACCAACAAGCCGTGGTCGACAAAAGGCATCAGGACGGCTTCGGCCACTTCGCACAGGTGGCACCCGACGGTGCCGAAGAGTTGGCATTCAGGCAACATGGAGCGGGACCCGGTTTGGCTTGGATGAGACACCTATTCTAGGTCGCTACCGCCCCCTGTGCACCTGGCCTCGCTCAATCCTGGCTGGTGGCACCGATACGGTGCAGCGACAAGTCGGCCCCCTGGAACTCCTGCTCGTGGCTCAAGCGCAGGCCATGCACCTTGCGGATCACGCCATACACCGCAAACCCACCGAGCAGCGCGACCAGCACACCGGCCAGGCTACCGATCAACTGGCTGGCCAAGCTGACGCCGCCCATACCGCCAAGGGCTGCCTGGCCAAAGATGCCGCACGCAATCCCGCCCCATACGCCGCACAGGCCGTGCAGCGGCCAGACGCCGAGCACGTCATCGATTTTCCAGCGGTTCTGTGCAGCGGTGAAACTCCACACGAACAACACCCCGGCCACCAGGCCGGTAGCCAGCGCGCCAATCGGGTGCATCAGGTCGGAGCCGGCGCAGACCGCCACCAGGCCCGCCAAGGGGCCGTTGTGCAGGAAGCCCGGGTCATTGCGCCCGGCCAGCAAGGCCGCCAGGGTGCCGCCGACCATGGCCATCAGCGAATTGATCGCCACCAGCCCGCTGACACCTTGCAAGGTCTGGGCGCTCATCACGTTGAAGCCGAACCAGCCGATGATCAGAATCCACGACCCCAGCGCCAGAAATGGAATGCTCGACGGTGCGAAGGCCACCAGCCGGCCGTCCCGATAGCGCCCACGCCGGGCGCCCAGCAGCAGCACTGCCGCCAGTGCCAGCCAGCCGCCCATGGCATGCACCACCACAGAGCCAGCAAAGTCATGGAACGGTGCGCCGAAGTGGACATTCAGCCAATCCTGGACACCGAAGTTTCCGTTCCACACCATGCCTTCGAAGAAGGGGTAGATGAACGCCACGATCAACGCTGTTGCACACAGCTGAGGCACGAACCGTGCACGTTCGGCAATGCCACCCGAGATGATCGCCGGGATCGCCGCAGCGAAGGTCAGCAGGAAAAAGCACTTGACCAGTGCATAGCCGTGGTCGGCAGCCAGCTGAGCGGCCGGCTGCAGAAAGCTCACACCGTAGGCTATCCAGTAGCCGATGAAAAAGTACACCAGGGCCGAGATGGCGAAATCACTGAGGATCTTCGACAAGGCGTTGACCTGGTTCTTGTGCCGCACAGTCCCAACTTCGAGAAATGCGAAGCCGGCGTGCATCGCCAGCACCAGAATGGCGCCCATGAGGATGAACAGGGTATTGGAACCGTGGACCAGGGAGTCCATCGCGCTGTGCATGTTTTGCATTGAATTGGCAGACCTTCAGAAAAGGCACCATGACAGTTCAAGAACCTGCATCCCTGCACCGAATCGGTGCCAACCTACCGCCCGTTGCGAGCAACCGGGCGAAGCCTGCGTGGTTTTTTCTTGGGTTTGTCGTGGATTGGGTTAAGGTTTATCGGTACTCGCCGGCGTCGGCGCCCTGCATCGGCGCATCGCTGCGGTCTACGCCCCGCGTTGTGGCATGCTTGTTAGCAAGCCCCATACCAGCAACCGCAGTGAACCTTCCGCACGTCGGGTAACTCGAACTACCTACACACCTACACAGGGAGAGCACCATGGCCAGCAAATCGGCAAAGACTGCACAAGAGATATTGATGGCTGACTTCCAGGCCTTGGTCCGTGACACCGAGAAACTCCTGGCCGATACCGCCAACCTGGCGGGTGACCAGGCCGATGAGCTGCGTGAGCAGATTCACGACCGCCTGACCCAGGCCCGCGAAAGCTTGCAACTGACGCAGGAATCGGTCCGCGAACGGGGTCAAGCTGCCCTGGGCAGCGCCGAACAGTACGTACAGGAAAACCCTTGGCACGCCATCGGGATCGCGGCAGGTGTCGGCCTGTTGATCGGCCTGCTGGCCAATCGGCGCTGAGAGGCTTACATGGAGAATGACGCCATCGGCACCGGCGCCTCGGGCAGGCGCCTGGGTGCTGCGATATTGGGGCTGTTGCACAGCCATATCGAACTGTTCGGCATCGAGTTGCAGGAGCAGAAAGGGCGCACTTTGAGCCTGCTGCTGTTCGCAGGCCTTGCACTGGTGTTTGCGCTGTTGCTGCTGACGGCCTTGTCGGGGCTGCTGCTGGTACTGCTGTGGGACAGCTATCGCCTGGCCGGCATCATTGGCCTGTGCATATTCTATGGCCTGGCCGCACTGTACTGCGGGCTGCGGCTCAAGGCCGCAGTGTTCGACGAGTCGTCGCCGTTCGGTTCCACCCTCGAAGAACTTGCCAAGGACCGGGAGCGCCTGTTGCCATGAGCCTGCCTGAACTGCCGAATACACGTAACCCGCGTGAGCTGCGCAAGGCGCTGCTGCGCCTGCGAATGGAGATGCACCGCCAGCAGATCCGCGTCGAATCGGGGCAGATGCTCGAACCGCTGCAGCGCCTGCGTGGCGTTGGCGGTTCGTTGCACGACGGGCTGGGCATCAAGCATGCGCCGCTCTGGGGGATTGGCGCCGTGGTGGCGATGGGTTTCCTGACCGGCAAGGGTGTGCGCAGCGGCAACCTGTCGCGCCTGGTACGCCTGGGTGCCAGCCTGCTGCCGCTGGTAAAACTTTACCTGCAAGGTGGCCGTCGCCCTTGAAGGCCCGCACCGCGCTTACAGGGGCGGTGCTGATTTGCCACTTGCATGGCGCTCGACGACACGTGAAGCTACGTCCTTCGACCGACAGGAGACCGAGCCTTGGACTGGCACACCCTGCTCACCCGCGAACGCCTGGGCAAAGCCCTGTATAGCCCCGAGGAACTCGGGCGCAGCCCTTTCCACAAAGACCACGACCGGATCATATTCTCAGGGGCATTTCGCCGCCTGGGGCGCAAGACCCAGGTTCACCCTGTCTCCAGCAACGATCATATCCACACCCGCCTGACCCACTCCCTCGAGGTCAGTTGCGTGGGCCGCTCGCTGGGTATGCGGGTTGGCGAAACGTTGCGCGACAGCCTGCCCGACTGGTGCGAACCCAGTGACCTGGGCATGATCGTGCAGTCGGCCTGCCTGGCCCACGACATCGGCAACCCGCCGTTCGGCCACTCCGGCGAAGATGCCATCCGCCACTGGTTTCAGCAGGCTGCAGGGCGCGGCTGGCTGGATGACATGAGTGATGAAGAACGCGGCGACTTCCTCAACTTCGAAGGCAATGCCCAAGGGTTTCGCGTGCTCACACAGCTTGAGTACCACCAGTTCGATGGCGGCACCCGGCTGACCTACGCCACCCTCGGCACCTACCTCAAATACCCGTGGACAGCACGGCATGCCGACGCGCTGGGCTACAAAAAACACAAGTTCGGTTGCTACCAGAGCGAACTGCCGTTACTCGAACAGATCGCCCACAAGCTTGAGCTGCCGCTGCTGGAAGAACAGCGCTGGGCACGCCACCCGCTGGTGTACCTGATGGAGGCCGCCGATGACATCTGCTACGGCCTGATCGACCTGGAAGACGGCCTGGAAATGGAGTTGCTGCATTACGCCGAGGTCGAGGCGTTACTGCTGGACCTGGTTGGCGATGACCTGCCCGAAACCTATCGCCAGCTCGGCCCCGCAGACTCCCGACGGCGCAAGCTGGCGATCTTGCGAGGCAAAGCCATCGAACACCTGACCAACGCCGCCGCCCGCGCCTTCGTCGAGCAGCAGCAAGCGTTGCTGGCCGGGCAGTTGACGGGCGACCTGGTCGAGCACATGCACGGCCCGGCCAAACGCTGCGTGCTCCAGGCCAAAGACATGGCCCGCCACAAGATCTTCCAGGACAAACGCAAGACCCTGCATGAGATCGGTGCCTACACCACGCTCGAGATTCTCCTCAATACGTTCTGTGGCGCCGCGCTCGAACAGCATGGCGGGCGCACCCCCTCCTTCAAAAGCCGCCGGGTACTTGACCTGATCGGCAACAACGCCCCACACCCGCACGATTCCCTGCATACAGCCTTCCTGCGCATGATCGACTTCATCGCCGGCATGACCGACAGCTACGCCAGCGAGATGGCACGGGAAATGACCGGGCGCTCAAGCCCGACATGAAATAGCACCCTGCCGCGCCTCCCCCCACCACGCGGCAGTGGTTATTGAAGGAAGTTTCCTACACAGGGCGCCCACACTTGAACACTTAAGTTAAACGCACTTACAAAATCACACAAACTGCCGCAATTTCATTTCAGGCGCTTACACTTCGTAGCTCTAATAGATTTCTTCTGTAGGGCATTTCCCATATACGTTTAATCGCCACTCCTCGCAACCCGCGTGAGTTGCAACTGGGTTAAGGTGCGCTTGACTGCACTTGCCCAGGAAAGTTGAACATGCACACCGTATTCATTGTCGATGACCATCCGGTCATTCGCCTGGCTGTCCGAATGTTGCTCGAGAACCAGAATTACAAAGTCGTCGGTGAGACGGACAATGGCGTGGACGCCATGCAGATGGTCCGTGAAACCCTCCCGGACCTTGTGATTCTGGACATCAGCATCCCCAAGCTGGACGGCCTTGAGGTGCTCTCTCGCCTCCAGGCCATGGCGCTGCCACTGAAAGTGCTGATCCTCACTGCGCAGTCGCCGGCGCTGTTTGCAGTGCGCTGCATGCAATCAGGCGCGGCGGGCTATGTGTGCAAACAGGAAGACCTGGGGGAATTGCTCAGTGCCATCAAGGCGGTGCTCTCCGGATACAACTACTTCCCCAGTCAGGTTATTCACACCAGCCACGAAACAGCGGACGCCGACCTCAGGCTTTTCCGACAGGTGAATGATCGTGAATTGATGGTCCTGCAACTTTTCGCCCAGGGTCGCAATAACAAGGAAATTGCTCAAGGTATGTTCCTGAGCAACAAGACCGTCAGCACGTACAAAAAACGATTGATGCAAAAACTTCAGGTCGACACGTTGGTCGACCTTATCGATATGGCCAAGCGCAACGCACTGGTCTGAGGCGTGCGCATGGCTCAATTGATTGCCTGCCTGGCCTTCCTGCTGGCATTGGCCGGGGGTAGCGTGCAGGCTTCCGAGCAGGAGGCAGTGCCCTACTCCCTGCTCGCCCGCTCGATGCCCACGCCGATAAAGCTGAAACTGACCGCAGAACAGCGGGAATGGCTGATGGGCCGCAAATACCTGATGCTGGGCACATCGGCGCCCGACTATGCCCCCTTCGACATCAGCAGCGGCGGGCGCGACTATCAAGGCCTCACCGCCGAATACGCGAGCTTGATCGGCAAGGCACTGCAACTGCCGGTTCGCGTGCTGCGCTACCCCAACCGGCAGGCTGCCGTGGAGGCGCTGAAAAACGGTGAGATCGACCTGCTCGGCAGCGCCAACGGTTACGAGGCTGCGACCCAAGGCCTGGCGCTGTCGCACCCCTACGCCGTCGACCAGCCCGTGCTGGTCACCCGTGAGGATGAAAACCGTGCACTTGACCACGGCCTGGACGGCATGCGCCTGGGGATGCTTTACCACTACCTGCCCAGTCAAGATGTCAGCAACGTCTACCCCAACGCGCAACTCCTGGCATTTGGCTCCTCCACCCAGGCCCTCAATGCCGTGGCGTTCGGCCAGGCCGACGTGTTTATCGGCGACACCCTCTCGACCCACTACCAGCTCAATCGCGGCCACCTGCCACGCCTGCGCATGGCAAGCTTCGGCAAGCACGCAAGCATCGGCTTCAGTTTCGCCATGCGGGCACAGGACACCTACCTCATGGAGTTGGTCAACACCACGCTCGACCACCAGCCCAGTGGCGTGCGTGCCAGCATTTCCAAACGCTGGAGCGCGGGTGGCGACATCCTTCTGAGCAACCGACAACTTCCGCTGACAGCAGAGGAAAAGCAGTGGTTGCGCCACCATCCAGTCATGCAGGTGGCCATCGACGAGACCGCAGCGCCACTGTCGTATTTCGACGCCAATGGCCAATTTCGAGGAATAACCGCAGACCTGCTGGACCTGATTCGCTTGCGCACCGGCCTGCGCTTCGATGTACAGCGGGCCAACGGCATCGCCGAAATGATCGCCCGCCTTGAAGACGGGCGCGTGAACATGATCGCCGCCCTTGCCGTCGACAAGATGAACGGCGAACGGCTGCAGCTCAGCCGCCCTTACCTCGAAAGCACCTACGTGCTGGTAACCCGCGCCGAAAATACCGAGTACAGCTCACTGGATAAACTGCGCGGGCGCCGTATCGCCATCACCCGCTACAGTGCCATGGCCGAACTGCTGGGTAGCCGCTACCCGGAAACAGGCTGGATAGAAACGGAAAGCCCCTTCTATTCCATGGCTCTGCTGAGCAGTGGCGCAGTCGATGCAGTGATCACCACGCTGATCGATGCCCATCACGCCCTGGCCGGCGACGCCAATCTGGTCCTGCGCAGCACGGTGGGCACCGAGCCCGCCAGCTTCGCCATGGCCACTACCGAGAAAGACGCCGTGTTGGCCTCCATCCTCGACAAGGCACTGGTAAGCATTTCGCCGGAAGAACTGGGGGTTATCAATAACCGCTGGCGAGGCTATAGCCAGCATGACGACAGCAGTTTGCAAGAGTTTCGACGCATCGTACTGCAAGTGCTGCTCGGGACCGGGCTGCTGCTATTGCTGGCACTGGTCTGGAACGCCCGCCTGCGGCGCCAGATCAAACAGCGCCAGCGTGCCGAACGGGCCTTGAATGACCAGCTGGAGTTCATGGGTGCGCTGCTCAATGGCACCCCGCACCCCATGTACGTCCGAGACCGGGGCGGGCGCCTGCAAAGTTGCAATGCCAGTTACCTTGAGGCGGTGCAGGCAACCCTTGATGAGGTAATCGGCAAGCGCTTGGAAGACAGCCTGTTCGCGGGTGCCGAAAATACCCGTCAGATTCAAGCCGACTACCTGCAGGTGATGGCAGCCGGCGTACCCCTGATCATCGATCGCCCCCTGAAGGTCAAGGATTGCGAGCTCACCATCTACCACTGGATCCTGCCTTACCGCGACTCGCTGGGTGAAGTGCAAGGTATCATCGGTGGCTGGATCGACATCAGCGAGCGCCGCAAGCTTGTCCAGGAACTGCGCGAGGCCAAGCAATTGGCTGATGATGCCAACCGCGCCAAGAGCACCTTTCTGGCGACCATCAGCCACGAGATCCGCACGCCGATGAACGCAGTCATCGGCATGCTCGAACTGGCCGTCAAACGCGCCCACGAAGGGCAGATAGACAGCACCTCCCTGGAAGTCGCCCACCACTCGGCCAAAGACCTGCTGGGCCTGATCGGGGATATCCTGGACATCGTGCGCATCGAATCCGGACACCTGTCGCTCGCGCCGGAGCCGGTCGACCTGGCGGCGCTGGTGGAATCGGTGGGTCGCGTATTCGATGGCCAGGCGCGGCAGAAAGGCCTGGCCTTTGAAGTGACCATCCACCCCAGTGCCCGATGCCATGCTCTGCTCGATCCGCTGCGCTTCAAACAGATCTTGTCCAACTTGGTCAGCAATGCCATCAAGTTCACCGATCACGGCCAGGTGCGCATCAGCCTTGGCCTGACTGACGATAGCCTCGATACGGCGCCGTGCCTGGAGGTGGAAGTACGGGACAGTGGCATCGGCATTCACGACGATGACCTGCAGCGCCTGTTCAACCCTTTCGTCCAGGCCAACCCCCATAGCCAGGGCGCCCGCGCGGGCACCGGGCTGGGCCTGGCCATCTGCCGCAGCCTGTGTGAAATGATGGGTGGAACCCTGAGCATCAAGAGCCTGCCCGATTTCGGCACCCAGGTGCGCTTGATGATGCCGCTGCAGCGCGTTGGCGCAACGTCTGCACAAGGGCTGGACACCGCCGAGATCGAGCCCCCCGACCCACGGCTGAGAGTGCTGGTGATCGACGACCACCCGGCCAACTTGTTACTGATGTCGCAACAACTGGGCTACCTGGGTCTAAGCCACTCCAGTGCCAGCAGCGGCCCCGAGGGCCTGGAAAAATGGCGCGAGGGCGCTTTCGACGTGGTGGTACTCGATTGCAACATGCCGCACATGAATGGTTATCAGCTCGCCGCCGCAGTGCGCACTGAGGAGCGCCAAGCCGGGCAACGGCGCTGCGTCATCCTGGGTTATACCGCCAACGCCCAACCCGAGGTCAGGCAGAAATGCCTCAGTGTCGGCATGGACGACTGCCTGCTCAAGCCGATCAGCCTGCGGGCCCTCAGCCAGCGCCTCGCCGGCATCGTTCCTGGGCAACAGGTCCACACGGGCCAATCGTTCAACCTGAGCGGGCTAGACAGCATCGTTAGCGGCAACCGCAAAGATCGCGAACGGTTTCTGACCGCCGTGCACCTGAGCCTGCAAGAGGATTTCGCCGAGCTGCTGGCCCTGGACCCCGAGACCGAGGCAACGGCAATCAGCGAGCAGGCACACAAGATCCTCAGCGCAGCACGAATGCTGGATGCACGTGACATGATGGCGGCCTGCGAGGCCCTGGAAGAAAGCGCTATGCCGGTATCACAGCTGAAGCTGCGGCGGCAGGTACTAGCGCGGCACATGCGCCGCGTCGAGAAAGCCCTGGCCAGGCTACTGGCCACAGCTTGATGAAGCGGCGCCCGATCAGGCGGCCGCTTCAAGCCTGCATCAGGAAGCCGGGTTGACCGGTTTTTCCGGATACCAGGCGTCCAGCAGCGGGCTGACTTCGATGGTGGTCAGTTCGCTACGGCCCTTGAGCCAGGCTTCGACAGCGGCGCGCTGCTCTTCGGTGACCGAACCACGCTCGGCTTTGCAGACCAGGCCGAAATCATCACCACCGACGTAGTCCAGGCCGTTGGCATCCATGGCTTCTGCCAGGAAAGCGTCGAGGAAGGCATCGATGGCTTCGTCAGACAGGTCTTCCTTGAAACCCAGGTTCAGTTCGAAACCCAGCTCCTGGAATTCATCAACGCACAGCTTCTTGCGCAGACGACGGGAACGGTTGGTAGCCATGAAACAATCCTCTTGAGTAATTACGCGCGGCACTTTAACAGTTTCCGCGGTGCAACGGCGCTTTTCCGTCGAACGTGGCGCATGAGCGCTGCGCTTGGGGCATAATGCGCACTATATTTCGTCGTGGGGTCACCATCTCTTACAGCCCCAATGTCCTTTTCCCTCGTGCGCAGGGTATCAATTTCATATGATCAAAACGCTCCGTCCCCTCGTTCTCGCCGGCCTGCTTCTGCCATTCGCACTGTCCAGCCAGGCCGCTGCCGTTAACACCACACTGCCACCCAAGGTGCAGCAGGCGCTCAAAGCCAACAAACTGCAGGACACGGCGCTGTCGTTAGTGATGCTGCCGCTCAACGGCCCTGGCACCGCTACCGTGTTCAACGCCGATGTGTCGGTCAACCCGGCCTCGACCATGAAGCTGGTCACCACCTATGCGGCCCTCGAGCTGCTCGGCCCGACCTTCCAATGGAAAACCGAGTTCTACACCGATGGCACCCTGAGCAATGGCGTGCTCAACGGTAACCTGTACCTCAAGGGCGGCGGCGACCCAAAGTTGAACATGGAGAAACTGTGGCTGCTGATGCGTGACCTGCGCGCCAACGGCGTACGCACCATCACCGGCGACCTGGTGCTGGACCGCAGCCACTTCGTGCAGCCCAACCTGCCGCAGTTCAACGATGACGGCGGCGACGTCAACAAGCCGTTCCTGGTCAAGCCCGATTCCTTGCTGGTCAACCTCAAGGCCCTGCGCTTCGTCGCCCGCAACGATGGCGGCAAGGTGACTATCGCGGTCGAGCCGCCGATTGCCAACATCCGCATCGACAACCAGGTCAAGGCCGTCGCCTCCAAGCAATGCAGCGGCGACGTACGCTACAACCCGGTGCCCCAGCCAGACGGTATCAACGTGGTGGTGAGCGGGCAGCTTGGCGATGGCTGCAACTCGCAAACTTACCTGTCGCTGCTCGACCACCCAACCTACGCCGCCGGCGCCGTACGCGCGATCTGGGGCGAACTGGGTGGCAGCATCCAGGGCCGTGACCGCATCGAGAACGTGCCCAAGAGCGCCCGCCTGCTGGCTCGCGCGTTCTCGCCAGACCTGGTGGAAGTGATCCGCGACATCAACAAATACAGCAACAACACCATGGCTCAGCAACTTTTCCTGAGCCTTGGCGCGCAGTTCCGCACCGATGCCGATGGCGACGATGCCCGTGCTGCCCAGCGCGTTGTGCGCCAGTGGCTGGCGAAAAAAGGCATCACCGCGCCGCACCTGGTGATGGAGAATGGTTCGGGCCTGTCACGTGCCGAACGGGTAAGCACCCGCGAGATGGCAGCACTGCTGCAGGCGGCGTGGAACAGCCCCTACGCGGCCGAATTCATCAGCTCGATGCCACTGGTGGGCATGGACGGCACCATGCGCAAGCGCCTCAAGCGTACGGCGATGACCGGCGAAGGGCACATCAAGACCGGTACCCTGAACACCGTACGTGCCATTGCCGGCTTCAGCCGTGACAGCAATGGCAATACCTGGGCGGTGTCGGCGATCCTCAACGATCCGAAGCCATGGGGCGCCTCGCAGGTGCTGGACCAGGTGCTGCTGGACCTGTATCGCCAGCCCAAGGCAGCCAATAGCACAGCCGCTATCAACCCTTGAGGCTTGTACAGGAGCGGCCATGCCGCTCCTGTAGCGGGTGCGGCAGGCCTGGCCTTTCAAGCATCAGTTCAGCTCGCCTTCGACCCGGTCCCTGCCCGCCTGCTTCGCCGCATACACCCCGGCATCTGCCCGCAACAACAGTGCATCAGCCCCCTCCCCTGGCCGCCAGCCTGCCACGCCAAAGCTCGCGGTCACCATGCCTACCCCCTCGACCGGCACATTGCGCACGCCCTGCCACAGCTCCATGGCCAGCAGCCGTGCCTGTTCGGCATCGCTGCCCGGGCACAGCACCATGAACTCCTCCCCGCCCAATCGGCAGAACACATCAGTGCGCCGCAAGCGCTGGCCAATGCGCTGGCACAAGCTGCGCAACACATGGTCCCCGACCGCATGGCCAAACTGGTCGTTGATCCGTTTGAAGTGGTCGATATCGAGCATGATCACTGCAAGATCCAACTCATCACGCTGTGCGCGGTCCAATTCGACCTTGAGGCGCTCCTGGAAATAACGCCGGTTATGGATACCGGTGAGGGCATCGGTCACCGACAGCGCCCGCAAGTCCTCCTCCACGCCCTTGAGGTCAGAGATATCAGTGAGGTAGCCATGCCACAGGGTGCAGCCCTCTTCCCCCACCTCCGGCGTAGCCTCGCCGCGCACCCAGCGCAAGCCGGCCCGGGGCAAACAGACCCGGTATTCTTCACGCCAGGGTGACAGGTGTTCGGCGGAGTCACGCACCGAGCGCCGGACGCGCTCCAGGTCATCGGGGTGAATACGCTCGAATACCGCCGAGGCGTCCTCGCGCAGCAGCTGCAAGTCGACCTCGTAAATATCGAACAGCCCCTGGCTGGCGTACGGGAAACACGAGTGCCCATCCGGGTCGAGGCGATACTGATAGATGCCGCCGGGCACCTCTGCACTGAGCTTTTCCAGCAGCCGGTCCCGCAGCGCCAGCGCCTCGTGTACCCGACGCCGCTCGGTGACGTCGATGCAGATCGCCAGATGGCCGACCCACAGCCCCTGCTCGTCCAGCACCGCGGTCACCAGCATGTTGGCCAGCAATTGGCTGCCGTCCTTGCGCACCAGGGTCCACTCCCCGGGCTGCGCACCACCCTCCTGGATGGTTTCGGCGAACATCGCCTGCCCCCCGGCAATGTGCCGACCATAGCGCTGGCTCAAGGCGTGGGCGCGCTGGCTGAGCTCCTCTGGCAAGACCAGGTCCTCGAGCTGCAGATGGCCGATCGCTTCACTGGCTGAATAGCCCAGCATGCGCTCGGCACCGGCATTGAAGGTGCTGACCACGCCCTTCAGGCTGGTGGCGATGATAGCGACCTGGGTGGCGGCATCGAGCACGCTGCGCAGCTGATTATGGGTCTCGCGCAGCGACTGCTCGCTGACCCGCAGTTCTGCCGTACGCTGCTCGACCAGCGTCAGCGCCCGCTGCCGCTGGCTGAACAGGTTATAGAGCAAGGCACTGAGCAGCAGGCTCAACAGGCCACCGAGCAAGCCCACCGCCAGCGCTGCCGTAGAACGATTGCCCTGCATGAACACCTGGCTTGGGCGGATATCGAGCTCAAAGAAGTGATCGGCCAAGTGCAGCGACTGCGTGCTGGCCAAAGCCAATGGCGCAGGCGAGTTCTGGGAGTCGAACAACACCTCATGCCCGTCGCGCCCGCTGGGGTCGAAAATGCGCACCACCAGGTTGTCCTCGGCGGCGGCCGGCAAGCCTTCGGTAATCAGCTGGCGCAGGTTCAACAACGCCATCACATAGCCTGCGGGAGGCACCTCGGGTTGGGTCCCGGCAAAGACAGGCGCCACCATCAACAGCCCGCGGCTGTAGCCCGGTACCACATTGATCATGTCCAGCGGCGCAGACACCGCCATGCTGCCGGGCTGCAAGGCACGCAGCAGGGTCTGCTGACGGGTCACCTGCCCGCGCAGGTCCAGGCCGTAGGGTTGGCCATGCTGGAGGGTGGCCTGGGTGTACAGCACCGGGTAGTAGTGATCGCGGGGCGGTGCCGGCTGCCAGTTGCCTTGGCTATCGAGGTCGCGGATGCCATACGCCTGCCCCAGTGCGTCACTGGCCCGACGCTCGAACTCGGCCCGCTGCGCGGCCTCGACCCGGGGGGCCCAGGAATAGGCCAAGGTGCGGCGCAGCAAGGGCCGCGCGTAGCCGTCGAATTCGTGAGGGGTGACTTCGTGGGAGAAATCGAAGAAGCGCCGCAACGCGTCAAGGCGCTGCTCCTGATCCTCGAAACGCTCGGCAATACGGCTATAACGCTCGCTGGCCAGCAGCTCGAAGCGCTGGCGCAGCTGCTGCTTGTAGAACGCCTGCGTGGCCAGCGCCAAAGCAACCGACAGCAAGCCGCCGGCTACCAGCGCCGCCAACGCCAAGGCCCAGGCAGCCATTGCCTCGCTGCACACGCCCAGTACCTTCGCACGCACGCCATGCTTCGACATAGACAACTCTCATCACGTCAGCGTCCTGCGAAAATTCTGGCCCTGAGCAGAGTTATAGCTATTGGCCATTAGCCACGCAATGTAGCTCGTCTCAATTAACGCAATTGCAGGCGCCAGGCGCGATGGATGCGGTTGTTACGGGCGAAGTCCGGGTCCAGGGTCTGGGCAGTGATTTCTTCCACCACGTACCGCGCATCCAGGTGCTCGTCGAGCTGGAACTTGCGGAAGTTGTTGGAGAAATACAGCACGCCGCCGGGCGCCAGGCGTGCCATGGCCAGGTCGAGCAGTTGCACATGGTCACGCTGAACGTCGAACACGCCTTCCATCCGCTTGGAGTTGGAGAAGGTTGGCGGGTCGATGAAGATCAGGTCATAGCTGTCGCGGTTGGCTTCCAGCCAGGCCATCACATCACCTTGTTCCAGGCGGTTGCGCTCGGAAAAACCGTTCAGCGACAGGTTGCGCCGCGCCCAGTCCAGGTAAGTCTTCGACAGGTCGACGCTGGTGGTGCTGCGTGCACCGCCCTTGGCGGCATGCACGCTGGCCGTGGCGGTATAGCAGAACAGGTTGAGGAAGCGCTTGCCGGCAGCCTCGCGCTGAATGCGCATGCGCATCGGGCGGTGGTCGAGGAACAACCCGGTATCGAGGTAGTCGGTCAGGTTCACCAGCAGCTTGACGCCGCCTTCGTTCACCTCCTGGAAGCGCCCTTCGGTAGCCTGGCGCTCATACTGGCGGGTGCCGCTCTGACGCTCACGGCGCTTGAGCACCACGCGCTGCGGGTCGATGCCCAGTGCCTGGGGGATCGCTGCCAAGGCATCGAGCAGGCGCGACTGGGCCTTTTCCGGGTCGATGGAGCGCGGCGCGGCGTATTCCTGCACGTGTACCCAATCCTGATAAAGGTCGACCGCCACGGCGTACTCAGGCATGTCGGCATCGTACACGCGGTAGCAGTCGACCTGCTCCTTGCGCGCCCATTTGCCCAGTTGCTTGAGGTTTTTCTGCAGGCGGTTGGCGAACATCTGCGCGCCTTCCGACAGGCGTGCCGGCTCATTGGCCACCGGCGCCTGGCGAGCGGTATCAGCGTTGTCGGCCTGGGCCTCGCGGCGTTCGCCGGTGACGAACTGGTCAGGCTGCACCTTGAACAGCAGCAGCTTGCACGGCAGCGCACCGTTCCAGAACGCGTACTGTTTGTGGCTGCGGATGCCCATGCGCTTGCCCAGCTCGGGGGCACCGGTAAACACCGCCGCTTCCCAGCCCATGCACGCCTGGCGCAGGCGCTCGCCGAGGTTCTGGTAGAGGTACAGCAAGCTGGCTTCATCACCCAGGCGCTCGCCATACGGCGGGTTGCTGATGACCAGGCCTTTCTGGTTCTGGTCCGGGCGCGGCTCGAAGCTGGCCACCTCACCCTGGTAGATCTTGATCCAGTCGCTCAGGCCTGCACGCTCGACGTTGTTGCGGCCCGGCTGGATCAGCCGCGGGTCGGCCTCGTAGCCACGTATCCACAGGGGTGGCTTGGCCAGGCCCGCTTGCGCGCGGGCCTGGGCCTCTTCGTGAACCTTGCGCCAGGTGGCCGGCACATGGCCCAGCCAGGCACTGAAGCCCCAGCGCTCACGCTTGAGGTTGGGCGCCATGTCGGCTGCGATCATGGCCGCTTCGACCAGGAAGGTACCCACACCGCACATCGGGTCGGCCAGGGCGCCGCCCTCGGCGGCGATGCGTGGCCAGCCGGCGCGGATCAGCACGGCCGCTGCCAGGTTTTCCTTGAGCGGCGCAGCACCTTGCTGCAGGCGGTAGCCGCGCTGGTGCAGGCTGTGGCCGGAGAGGTCGAGCGAAAGGATGGCCTCGCCACGATCCAGGCGCAGGTGCACGCGCACGTCCGGGTCGATTTTCTCCACCGATGGGCGCAGGCCCTCACGGTTGCGCAGCTTGTCGACGATCGCATCCTTGACCTTGAGCGCACCAAAGTGGGTGTTGTCGATACCCGAACCATGGCCGCTGAATTCGACGGCCAGCGTGCCGTCGGCGGCCAGGTGGTCAGCCCAGTCGACTGCGTTGACGCCGTCGTACAGGTCATCAGCGTTCTTCATGTTGAAGCGCTTGAGCACCAGCAGCACGCGGTTGGCCAGGCGCGACCAGAGGCACAGGCGGTAGGCGGTTTCCATGTCGGCGGCGCCGCGGATGGCCGAGGTGTGCTCACGCACTTCGTCAAGGCCGAGGCCCTTGGCCTCTTCGGCAAGCAGGCCTTCCAGGCCTTTGGGGCAGGTGAGATAGAGTTCGAAACGGTCCGACATGTAAATTCCAGAGCCTTTGGCTATTTGAGTGACGAGGCGACGCATCGCCCCGCCGATGTTTGCCCGAACGCCCTTCCAGCAAGCGTCCGAGTGGCCTCCCCTGCGCATCATGCTGCAGCGGGCTGGCCGGGCCGCCTGATCGAGCTGCTCTCGCCGGTGGCAGAAACAGCTTAGATCATCAGGCAGTACGAATAATTTCTAACGATAACGGGGTAGATGTGACCCTTCGTCGCATTGCTGAATATTTCTGACACCACGCTGCAACGCTGGCGAAATGACGTCAATGTTCCGCAAACCCCGATCATAGCGGGCCCAACCCCAAATAAGGTTGAGTCGCATTTATTTACTTATCCCCTCACCCTTGGAAAGGTTACGTGCTTATGACAAATCGATCATTCACACCGTCACCCGCATTCGTTAGAACTGGTCTCAGGCCGCTTCGCAACGAGGCGGCACCTTCAGCCCGCCACGCCGGCAGCGGGCGCAAACCGGCAGAAAGACTCTGCCCGGCCTCGGAGAGGCCGACGGGACATTACAGTCAACAAGTGAGGGCAACACCCTATGAGAAGACTTAAGCGTGATCCGTTGGAAAGAGCATATTCACGTGGCTACCAATATGGGGTCACCGGCAAATCCCGCGAACTTTGCCCTTTCAATCTACCTTCAGTTCGCCAAGCCTGGATCAACGGCTGGCGTGAAGGTCGCGGTGATAACTGGGACGGTATGACTGGCACCGCTGGCATCCATAGACTCAACGAAAATCACGCCGTTGGCTGATCGAGGACACTGAATTCGAATTACCATGCACGCCCCATCCGGGCGGCGGGCTAAGGCCCAGGGGCCCCTAGATGGGGCCCTTTTTTATGCCTGCGTGTTATGCCCGCGGCATTGCAGCAATGGCATCCACCGCTTCACGGATCAGTGCCGGCCCTTTGTAGATGAAGCCCGAGTAGATTTGCACCAGGCTCGCCCCGGCAGCGATCTTCTCTGCGGCATGACGGCCCTCGGTAATACCACCGGCAGCAATGATAGGCATCTTGCCAGCCAGCTCGGCGGCCAGCACCTTGACGATATGGGTGCTTTTCTCCAGCACCGGCGCACCCGACAAGCCACCGGCTTCGCCGCCATGCGGCAGGCGCTCGACGCCTTCACGGCCCATGGTGGTGTTGGTGGCGATCACCGCATCCATACCCGATTCCATCAGCGTTGCCGCCACCAGCGCGGTCTCTTCATCGCTCATGTCCGGCGCGATCTTGATCGCCAACGGTACCCGCTTGCCATGCTCGCCGGCCAGCTGCTCGCGGCGCTCGGCCAACGCATCGAGCAGTTGCTTGAGCGAATCGCCGAACTGCAGGCTGCGCAGGCCTGGCGTATTCGGCGAGCTGATGTTGACGGTGATGTAGCTGGCTTCGGTGTAGACCTTGTTCAGGCAGATCAGGTAGTCGTCGACCGCACGCTCGACCGGGGTATCGAAGTTCTTGCCGATGTTGATGCCCAGCACGCCGTCGTAGCGCGAAGCCCTTACCCGCTCCAGCAGGTGATCGACACCCAGGTTGTTGAAGCCCATGCGGTTGATGATCGCCGTGGCCTCTGGCAGGCGGAACAGCCGCGGCTTCGGGTTGCCCGGCTGCGGGCGCGGCGTCACGGTGCCGATTTCGACGAAGCCAAAGCCCAGCTGGGCAAAACCGTCGATGGCCGCGCCGTTCTTGTCCAGGCCAGCGGCCAGGCCAACCGGGTTGGCGAAGTTCAAGCCCATCACGCTCACTGGCAACGCCGCCGGCTGCTTGCACAGCACGCCATTGAGCCCGAGGCGCCCACCGGCACCGATCAGGTCCAGGGAAAGGTCATGGGAGGTTTCCGGGGAAAGCTTGAACAGCAGCTGGCGGGCCAGGGTATACATGGGCGGGCAAGGCTCAGGGTTGAGTGAGGGTGCGATTATAGCCAGCGCGCGCGCAGCATGACAGCGCCTTGGCACATGCGTTGCTACATCGCCTGCATAACGGCCTAATCCGTACCGGCGAGGATCTACGTGAATACATCAGCCCTGGCCTGGGTAAACGGCAGCGACGCGCCAGAAAAGCCCAGCCTCGATATCGGCTTCATGGCCCTGACCGATTGCGCCTCGGTGGTGGTTGCCGCCACCCAAGGCTTTGCACAGCAGCACGGCCTGACACTTAACCTGAAGCGCCAGGGCTCATGGGCCAGCCTGCGCGACAAACTGGCCAGCGGCGAACTGGATGCCGCGCATTGCCTGTACGGCCTGGTCTACGCCGTGCACCTGGGCATCGGCGGGGTGCCGGCCAGCGATATGGCCGTGCTCATGGGGCTGAACCAGAACGCCCAGGCCATCAACCTGTCGCCTGCCCTGCAGCGCAAGGGGGTGACCAGCCCTGAGGCACTGGCGCGCCTGGTGCACCAGCACGGTGCAAAGCTGACCTTCGCCCAGACCTTCCCCACCGGCACCCATGCCATGTGGCTGTATTACTGGCTGGCAAGCCAGGGCATCCACCCGCTGCATGACGTCAACAGCGTGGTGGTGCCGCCGGCCCAGATGGCCGCGCACATCCAGGCTGGCCGCATCGACGGCTTCTGCGTGGGCGAACCCTGGGCTGCCGCTGCCGTGGCCCAGGGCCAAGGTTTTACCCTGGCTACCAGCCAGTCGATCTGGCCCGACCACCCCGAAAAGGTCCTGGCCTGCGCCCGCACCTTTGCCGAACACTATCCCAACAGCGCGCGCGCGCTGATCAAGTCGATCCTCGCCGCCAGCCGCTTCATCGAACAAAGCCAGGAAAACCGCCGCAGCACCGCGCAATTGCTCAGCGGCAGCGCCTACCTGGACACGCCGATCGAAACCGTCGAACCGCGCCTGCTTGGCGCGTATCAGGACGGCCTGGGCAACCACTGGCAGGACCCGCATGCCTTGCACCTGTTCGATCAGGGCCGCGCCAACCTGCCGTACCTGTCCGACGGCATGTGGTTCATGACCCAGTTCCGCCGTTGGGGCCTGCTGCGCGACGACCCCGATTACCTCGGCGTGGCCCGCCAGGTCCAGCAACTGTCGCTTTACCACGAGGCCGCCGAAGCACTGGGTGTGCCTTGCCCGGCGCTGCCCATGCGCAGCAGCCTGCTGATCGACGGCAAGCGCTGGGACGGCAGCGACCCACTCGGTTATGCCCGAAGCTTCCCCCTGCATGCCTTGGGCGATGCGCCCGATGCCCGTATTGGTCTGTGAGGGTCACCACCATGCTGCGCATCCTGCTGATCGACGATACCCAGAACAAGCTTGGCCGGCTCAAGGCGGCGCTGCGCGAAGCCGGTTTCGAGGTGATCGAAGCGCCAGGCCTGACCATCGACCTGCCCGCCTGCGTCGAAACGGTGCGCCCGGACGTGGTGTTGATCGATACCGACTCACCCGACCGGGATGTGATGGAGCAAGTAGTGATGGTCAGCCGCGACCAGCCGCGGCCCATCGTACTGTTCACCGACGAGCATGACCCCGCCGTGATGCGCCAGGCGATCCAGGCCGGCGTCAGCGCCTACATCGTCGAAGGCATCCACGCCGCCCGGCTGCAACCGATCCTCGATGTCGCAATGGCCCGCTTCGAAAGCGACCAGGCGCTCAGGGCGCAACTGCTGGCGCGCGACCAGCAATTGGCCGAGCGCAAGCGCATCGAGCAGGCAAAAGGCTTGCTGATGAAGATGAAGGACTGCAATGAAGAACAGGCCTACACCCTGATGCGCCGCCAGGCCATGAGCCGGCAACAGAAGCTGATACAGGTGGCCGAGCAGATCATTGCCATGCACGAGATGCTTGGCTAGCGATGTTGGCCCAGCTCTTGCTGAAGATATCGCACCGGTAGCCAACGGCGGTTGCCCACAAACCCCGACAAAGACGTCGCTCTCCCCTCCACGCCAGTGGGCCGGGTAGCGGCGTCTTTTCGTTTCCGTTGCATTGCCGAGTGAGGTGTTCGATGAGTACCAGCTTCTGGAAATCCGGGCATGTGCCCACGCTGTTCGCCGCGTTCCTGTATTTCGACCTGAGTTTCATGGTCTGGTACCTGCTGGGCCCGCTGGCGGTGCAGATCGCCGCCGACCTGCAATTGAGTACGCAGCAGCGCGGCCTGATGGTCGCCACGCCCATCCTCGCCGGCGCGGTGCTGCGCTTCGTCATGGGGCTGCTGGTGGACCGGCTTTCGCCGAAGACCGCTGGGTTGATCGGCCAGGTCATCGTCATCGTCGCCCTCGCAAGCGCCTGGTACATGGGCGTGCACACCTATGAGCAAGCACTGCTGCTGGGCGTGTTTCTAGGGGTTGCCGGTGCGTCGTTCGCCGTGTCGCTGCCGCTCGCGTCGCAATGGTACCCGCCCCAGCATCAGGGCAAGGCCATGGGCATCGCCGGCGCGGGCAATTCCGGCACCGTGTTCGCCGCCCTGCTGGCGCCGCTGCTGGCCGCAGCCTTTGGCTGGAACAACGTGTTCGGTTTCGCGGTGATTCCGCTGGTGCTCACCCTGGTGCTGTTCGCCCTGCTCGCGCGCAACGCACCCCAACGGCCCAAACCCAAGGCCATGGCCGACTACCTCAAGGCGCTGGGCGATCGCGACAGCTGGTGGTTCATGTTCTTCTACAGCGTCACCTTCGGCGGCTTCATTGGCCTGGCCAGCGCCCTGCCCGGGTATTTCAGCGATCAGTACGGCCTGAGCCCGATCACCGCCGGCTACTACACTGCCGCCTGCGTCTTCGCCGGTAGCCTGATGCGCCCGCTGGGCGGCGCCTTGGCCGACCGCTTCGGCGGTATCCGCACCCTGCTCGGGATGTACAGCGTGGCGGCCATCTGCATCGCCGCAGTCGGTTTCAACCTGCCTAGCGCCGCTGCGGCCCTGGCCCTGTTCGTCAGCGCCATGCTGGGCCTGGGCGCCGGCAACGGCGCGGTGTTCCAGCTGGTGCCGCAACGCTTCCGCCAGGAGATCGGCGTGATGACCGGCCTGATCGGCATGGCTGGCGGCATCGGCGGCTTCCTGCTGGCAGCCGGGCTCGGCACCATCAAGCAGCACACAGGCGACTACCAGATGGGCCTTTGGCTGTTTGCCAGCCTGGGCGTGCTGGCCTGGTTCGGCCTGCATGGGGTCAAGCAGCGCTGGCGCACCACCTGGGGCTCGGCGGCGGTTACCGCGGCGCGGGTCTGAGGCACATCGATGAGCCTGCAACTGAGCTTCGCCCAGGCCAGCGCCACCGGGCCGCGCGCAGAGAACCAGGATGCCCTGCGCCTGGTCACCCCGGCGCCTGAACTTGCCGCCAGCAAGGGCTACCTGTTCGCCCTTGCCGACGGCGTCAGCCAATGTGCCGACGGAGCCCTGGCAGCACGGGCCAGCCTGCAGGCGCTGGCCATGGACTACTACGCCACGCCCGCCACCTGGGGCGTGGCCCAGGCCCTGGACCGCCTGCTGCTGGCGCAGAACCGCTGGCTGCGCGCCCAGGGCAGCCAGCCGCTGCTGACCACCCTCAGCGCCCTGGTGCTGCGTGGGCGCCGCTTCACCTTGGCACATGTCGGTGACTGCCGCGCCTACCGCTGGCACGCCGGTCGCCTGCAGTGCCTGAGCGAAGACCATGTCTGGGACCAGCCCGGCATGCAACATGTGCTCAAACGCGCGCTGGGCCTGGACCAGCACCTGCTGGTGGATTACCTGGACGGCGACCTGCAGCCCGGCGAATGCTACCTGCTGGTCAGCGACGGGGTGTGGGCCAGCCTGGGCGACCAGCACATCCAGGCCGTACTGCGCGAGCAGCCCGACTTGCAAATAGCCGCCGACACCCTGGTTGCCAGCGCCCATCACAATGGCAGCCAGGACAACGCCAGCGCCTTGCTGGTGCGGGTAGAGCAATTGGGCGCCAGCAACCTTGGAGACACCCTGGTGCAACTGCAGCAATGGCCGCTGCCAGGGGCGCTGCGCGACGGCCAGGCGATTGATGGCTGGCGGGTCGAGACGCGCCTGGCGCACAGCCGCCAGTCCCTGCTCTACCGTGTACGCGACGGGCAAGGCCAGCCGTGGCTGCTGAAAACCCTGCCCGCCGAACGCGAACAGGAGCCTGGTGCTGCGCAGGCGCTGTTGCTCGAAGAATGGTTCCTGCGCCGGGTTGCCGGCCGCCACTTCCCCGAGCTGCACACCGCCAGCCAGCGCCAGCACCTTTACTACGTGATGCGTGAGCACAGCGGCCGCACCCTGGCCGCGCAACTTGCCGAGCAAGGCCCGCTACCGCTGCCGCAGTGGCTGGAGGTGGCGCGCCAGCTGCTGCAGGCCGTCGGCGTGTTGCACCGGCGCAACCTGCTGCACCGCGACATCAAGCCCGACAACCTGCACCTGGGCGAAGACGGCCAACTGCGCCTGCTGGACTTCGGCCTGGCGTACTGCCCCGGGTTGTCGCAAGCCTCCCTGCACGAACTGCCAGGTACGCCTTCGTTCATCGCCCCGGAAGCCTTCGAAGGCCAGCCACCCAGCCCGCGCCAGGACCTCTATGCCGCAGGTGTCACGCTTTATTACCTGCTGACCGGGCACTACCCCTACGGCGAAGTCGAGGCCTTCCAACGCCCGCGCTTCGGCCAGCCGGTCAATGCATCGCGCTATCGCCCCGACTTGCCGGAGTGGCTGCAGCACAACCTGCAACAGGCGGTGGCCGCAGACCCGGCGCAACGCTTCGAAACCGCCGAACATTGGCTGTTGCTGCTCGAACGGGGCGACCGTCAGGCCCTCAACAGCCAGCCTCGCCCGCTGCTCGAACGCGAGCCGCTGAAGGTATGGCGCACCTTGGCCCTGCTGTCCCTGCTACTCAACTTGATACTGCTGCTCAGCCTGCTCAAGGGCTGAACACACCTGCCAATGAGGAACCGTTGATGAATGCAAAAGTCTGGCTGGTCGGTGCCGGCCCTGGCGACCCCGAACTGCTCACCCTGAAGGCCGTACGCGCCTTGCAGCAGGCGCAGGTCGTGATGATCGACGACCTGGTCAACCCGACCGTGCTGGAACACTGCCCGCAGGCACGCGTAATTGCCGTGGGCAAGCGTGGCGGTTGCCGCTCCACGCCACAGGCCTTTATTCAGCGCCTAATGCTGCGCCATGCGCGGCAAGGGCGCTGCGTGGTGCGGCTCAAAGGCGGCGACCCGTGCATCTTCGGGCGTGGCGGCGAAGAGGCACTGTGGCTGCAAGGCCATGGCATCGAGGTGGAAGTGGTCAACGGTATTACCGCAGGCCTGGCGGGCGCGACGCAGTGCGGCATTTCGCTCACCTCGCGCGGCGTCAGCCGTGGGGTGACGCTGGTGACAGCACATACCCAGGATGACAGCGAGCTGAATTGGGCAGCCTTGGCGCAGGGCGGCACCACCCTGGTGGTGTATATGGGTGTGGCGCGGCTGGGGCAGATTCGTCAGGGCTTGCTGGACGGTGGCATGGCGCCGACGATACCGGTGGCGATGATCGAGAATGCATCACTGCCTGAGCAGCGCGAATGCCGCAGCGATGTGCAGGGGATGCTCGAGGATGCGCGGGCGTTCGGCTTGCGCAGCCCGGCGATTCTGGTGATTGGCGAGGTGGTTGGGGCGCAGGTGATGCAGGCACTGGTGGCTGCTGCCGGTTGATGCTGCGCCGGTGCTGCCCTTATCGCGGGCAAAGAAAAACCCGGCCTAGGCCGGGTTTTTCATTGAAGCCTAAGGCCAATTACTTGGACTGAGCTTCTACCTGAGCTTCAACGCGACGGTTGACAGCACGGCCTTCTTCGGTGGCGTTGTCAGCAACTGGGCGGGTTTCGCCGTAGCCAACCGAATCAACACGGGTGGATTCCACGCCGTACTGCTGGGTCAGGACCTGCTTGACAGCATTGGCGCGACGCTCGGACAGCTTCTGGTTGTAAGCGTCTGGGCCCACGGAGTCAGTGTGACCTTCAACCACGGTGGTGGTTTGTGGGTACTGCTTCATGAAGTCAGCCAGGTTTTTGATGTCGCCGTAGCTGTTAGGCTTGACGACCGACTTGTCGAAGTCGAACTTGACGTCCAGCTCAACGCGAACGACTTCGGCAACAGCCGGGCAGCCATCAGCGTCAACGGTAACGTTGGCTGGGGTGTCAGGGCACTTGTCGACGTTGTCGCAAACGCCATCGTTGTCGCTGTCGGAGCAGACTTCAGCAACTGGAGCCGGAGCAGGAGCAACCTTGCCACCGCTACCGCCGAAGTTCAGACCCACACCAACGGTTGGGCCCCACTCGGTGTTGCCGTTGTCGATGTTGTACATGGCTTCAACGCCAGCACGGGCGAAGAACATGTCGGTGATGTACCACTTGGCGCCAGCGCCAACGTTGGCGAAGGTGGAGTGGTCACGGCCGCTACGGGTAGCCTGGCCCAGGCTCTCGTGAGCGAAACCAGCGGAAACGTACGGACGCAGAGCATCGCCTACGGTACCGAAGTGGTAGGTAGCATCGAGCTTGGCCTTGGAACCTTTGATGTCTTTGTTGAAGACTTCGCCACGAGCGTTGTGAGTCTCGTTGTAGCCCAGGTCCAGGGAGACGTCGTCGGTCAGGAAGTAACCGAGGCGCACACCAGGGTTGGTGCCGTCGTTTTTGAAGTTACGTTCGCTGTCGTAGTACTGCTTGGTTACGTTACCTTCGATTTCGACTGCGCCTTGGCCTTGAGCCAGAACGCCGAACGAAGTAGCGGCAACGAGCGAGCCAATGGCCAAGCCCAAGGTGTTTTTCAATTTCATCCGTTAAATCCCCATCTGGTGATAGTTAAGCAGTCCCACCAACAACACGGGGGACAACTCGACGGCAAGTCTAGCAGAACTCGCCGGTTGGTTAGAGATATTTGCAGGTGATTAAGTTTCCTCAAGGCCTGCAAATTTCTCCCGAAGCTTGTCTAGCGCACGCTTGTAACGCATTTTCGTTGCGCTCAAACCCATGTGCATGATGTCAGCAATCTCCTGGAATTCCAGTTCTGCGACAAAGCGCAGCACCAAAATTTCACGGTCGATCGGGTTGACATGCACAAGCCATTTGTCCAGCCCGCCTTTCTCTTCGGGTTTGGGTGCCTTGTCTTCAGACGCCTCTTCAACAGGGTCAAGACTCAGGGCATCCATCAACCGACGTTTACGTCGCTCCTTGCGGTACTGGGTAATGCACTCGTTGTACGTGATGCTGTAGAGCCAGGTCTTGAACTTGGATTTGCCCTCGAAGTTCTTCAGACCGTACAGCACCTTCAGCATCACTTCCTGACAGACATCGTCCGCGTCCCGGTCGTTCCCTAGATAACGCGCACAGACGTTGAACAGGGTCCGCTGGTAGCGCCGCATGAGTTCCTCATAGGCGCGGGTAACGTGATACAGCTCCTCATGCGAACGCGCCACCAACTCCTCGTCGGTGAGCTCGCGGGGGTCGTAACGCATGGGCGGCGAATGAACTTTATTCAAAACGGATCTGGCCGACAGTCAGGTCAATGTCGCCGCACAGCCACGCAGGCTGATTTTTGCGGCGGCATACATTAACAGCTTTTGTGCGGTTAGCGGCTAATGACACGTTGCTCAAGCAGCACGCGGTTAGACAGCGACACTAATTCGCCATCATCGGTCAACAGCGTCGTCTTGACCGTGCCAATTTCCTCGATCTGCCCTTCGACCTCTCCAATCCGCACCTGCTGGCCCACCTGAAAGAGTTCGCGAACGTAAATGCCAGCCAGAATCTGCCCGGCAAGTTCGCGGCTGCCCAGGCCCATCGCAAGCGCAACGGCCAGACCAACGGTTATCAATCCAATGACGATGACATGGTTCAGCAGGTCGGTTTTCACCTCCAGCTGGCTGATGGCAACCGAGATGCTGATGATGATCACCAGCCCCTGGGTAATGCGCCCGAGCCCTGCGGAATACTCCAGGCCGATGCCCTCGGCGGCGCCCCGCACCAGGCCGTTTGCCACCTGGGCCAACAATACGCCCGCCAGCAGTATCAAGGCTGCGCCAAACACCTTGGGCAGGTACAGGGCGAGCATGTCGAGGGTACCCGAAACCCGCTCAAGGCCGAGCGATTCAGCGGCAGAGACGAGGAAAATCAGCAGCACGAACCAGTAGACGATCTTGCCGATCAGGGTCGAGATCGGCACCTGGATGCCGCCCCGGCTGAGCATCTTGGTCAGCCCTGTACCGGCCATCAGGCGGTCCAGGCCGAACTTGGCCAACAGTTTGGACAGCAATGTATCGAGCAGCTTGGCCACCACGAAACCGAGCAGCACCACGACTAGCGCGCCGAACAGGTTGGGGATGAAGTTCGCTACCTTGGTCCATAGGGCGGTCATGGCAGTGACCAGGCTCTGGGTCCAGAGATCGAGTTCCATATTCAATCGGCCTTATCAGCTTTGCTGCCAGGGGCAGCGTTACGGGCAGAATGGCGGCGCACCGGCGCAACATGCGCCGAGCCGTTGTTCACAGCGATCAGCAGCGCCTGGCTCCAGCGGCCAAGCAGGCTGAACAGATCACCCGCGCCAACCTGGCGGTTAGCGGTTTTCAGCACGCGCCCCAGGCACGCAGCGTCGTCTCTGTCCTCACCGGACGGCGACGCCTTGAGCAGGTCACGCAGGGATTCTTCAAACGGATCGTGCATGTGCACCTCGCGCAGTGTCAGTCAGAGACGAGGGCACCGTTCGATGGGTCACACATCCCACTGGCACGAATGTTTCAATATGACTCGACATTTTCACACCCAGCGCAGCTTGCGGAACATCCACCACTGCCCTACCGCCAGCCCCAGCACGACGATGCAGGCAAACAGGAAGCCATAGGGGTTATCCGCCCCCGGAATGCCGCCGACGTTGATCCCCAGCAGGCCGGTGATAAAGCTCATGGGCAGGAAGATGCAGGTGATGATGCCGAAGCGGTACATGGTCCGGTTCATGCGCTCGCTGCGCCGCCGGTCCTCGCTTTCCAGCACCAGCGCCGCGCGCTCGCGGGCCAGTTCCAGCTCTTCCAGATAACGGATCAGGCTGTTGTTGAGCTCGTTCCAGTAATCGGCGTCGGCGTCGGCGAACCAGCTCCATTTGCTGCGCGACAGCTGAGCGTAGATTTCTCGCTGCGGGGCGAGAAAACGCCGCAAACCGGCGGCGCGCCGGCGAATTTGCTGCAGGCTGCCCTGCTCCGGCGTGTACCGTTCGTCGGCTTCGACCTTTTCTTCCTCCAGATCGACCAGCTCCGACAGGTCGCTGACCAACCCTTGAACCTTTTCCGTCAGCAATTCGCCCATCAGCAGCAACAGTTCGGACGCCGATTTCGGCCCCCTGCCCTCGTCCAGCAGCTGGAGCATTTCGTCACTGGCGCGCAGTGGCCGCAAGCGCAGGGAAATCACCCGCCGCGCCTGGGCGAAGATTCGTACCGATACCATGTCTTCAGGTTCGGCACCCGGGTTGAGGTTGACCCCGCGCAAAAACAGCAACAGCTGCTCATCGGCCAGCGGCAGCAGGCGCGGACGCGTGTTCTCCTCCAGCAGCAGGTCGCAGGCGAACGCGCTCAGGCCGCTTGCCTGCAGCAACCAGGTACGGGTTTGTGGATGGCTGCGATCCCAGTGCAGCCACAGGCTTTCCTGTGGCTGCAGCTGCAGGTCGTCCAGCTCGGTCCGGGCGATCGAGCGCGCGCCGCCTTTACCATCGAGCACCAGGGCATGCACCAGCCCCCACTGCGCGTTGTCTTCCTCGAACATCAAAGCTCCATCAGCGCGTGCGGCGCATCACTCCGGCATTTTCAGCGGGCTTGGCGAGACGATCACGCCATTGTTGTCGGCATACACATACTCGCCCGGGCGGAAGGTGACGCCGGCGAAGGTCACCGGTACGTCGCGTTCGCCAACGCCACGCTTGTTGCTCTTTTTCGGGTGACTGGCCAGCGCCTGCACGCCGACGCCGGTCTGGATCAGGATATCCACGTCACGTACACAGCCGTAGATCACCAGGCCTTCCCAGCCGTTTCTGGCGGCCTTCTCGGCCAGCATGTCGCCCAGCAACGCACAGCGCAGGGAGCCGCCACCATCGACCACCAGCACCTTGCCCTTGCCGTCGAGTTCTACCTGCTCCTTGACCAGCGAGTTGTCTTCAAAGCACTTGAGGGTGACGATCTGGCCACCGAACGAATCGCGGCCACCGAAGTTGCTGAACATCGGTTCCAGCACCTGGACCAGTTCCGGGTAGGCGTCGCACAGGTCGGGCGTTACGTAATGCTGCATGGGAAGCTCCTGTCAGTCACAACGAAAGCGGGTATCCGCCAAGGCTACACCGGGGAGGCTGTCGCAGTCATCCGGGACTGGGTGGTCATCTGCGTTTCGTCTATTGCGGCCTGTTCGCGGGCAAGCGCGTAAAGCCAACCCAGGATCAACTGGCCGGCACAGGCTCCGCGCCCAGCGTTGACGCATGCACCGCCACCATCGGGTCACGCAGCCAGCGCTCCACCAACGGCCACACCTGCTGCTGCGCCGCCTTGCTCACCAGCATGTCGACATGCCCAAACGCGTCGAAGCCTTCTTCGCGGCCCAGCCTGAGAAACTGCTTACGCTCGCCGCCCAGTTGATCGAACAGCTTGCGACAGGCCCAGACCGGGTCCTGGAAGTCGCCCGCCCCCGCCACCGCCAGCACCGGCACATCCACCTCGGCCAGCCCCGCCCACCAGTCGTTGTCCTTGTCACCGAAGCGCCCGAACAGGCCATGCCAGCGCATGCTTTCCAGGGCCAGACCCATCGGCTCATCCTCGGGCCCGCGTTTGAAACGCGGCCCGGAAATCTGCCCCCAACGTTTGAGCAACAGCTTTGCCCCCCAAGTCACAGGTGGCACCTTGAGCGGCCAGTACACTCGGCTGATCTGCGTGCCAAAGAACGCGGCGCTGGCGACCTGCGCCGCAGGCAGAAACCCGCCCCCCAGCGCGGCTGCCAGGGTGGTACCGCCCAGGGAATGGCCAATCCAGTGCGGCGCCTTGCCAGACTGCTCCTGCACGAACGCTGCGATCAGCGGCAGGTCATCGCGGGCATAGTCGGCCACCCGGTTGTGCCGCCACTGAAGGTTGCGCGGCGACAGGCCGTGGCCGCGCATCTCCGGGATCCACACATCGAAGCCCACCCGTGCCAGGTAGGCGCCCAGGCCAATGCCTTTGGGCGAATACCAGAAACGCCGGTTGGAGAAACTGCCGTGCAAAAGAATGACCGGCACGCCCTGGGCACTGCCATGGTCGGCGAGCCCCAGGCGAGTCACGGCCAATTCAACGCTCGGGTCAGGGCTATTGCCAGCCTTGATCCGGTACACGTCTTCGCTGAGGTCGCCACGGCGCTCGGCACTGAGCAAAGCCACGGGAAATAAACTGCTGCTGCTATGCATAGGGTTGCTTGTTGCACAAAAAAGGGCGGGATCCATTGCTGGAGCTCGCCCTGGAAAAAACCAGGCGGGGGCGCGCCAGACGCACCCCCGCGTTTTACTGCATCAGGCTGCGCCCTGGCCCTCGGCCAGGAAGAACCAGGTTTCGAGTACCGAGTCCGGGTTCAGCGACACGCTCTCGATGCCCTGCTCCATCAGCCACTTGGCCAGGTCCGGGTGGTCCGACGGGCCCTGGCCGCAGATGCCGATGTACTTGCCAGCCTTGTTGCACGCAGCAATGGCGTTGGCCAGCAGCTTCTTCACGGCCGGGTTACGTTCATCGAACAGGTGGGCGATGATCCCCGAATCGCGGTCCAGGCCCAGGGTCAGCTGGGTCAAGTCATTGGAGCCGATGGAGAAGCCGTCGAAATACTCGAGGAACTCTTCGGCCAGAATGGCGTTGGACGGCAGTTCGCACATCATGATCACGCGCAGGCCGTTGTCACCGCGGGCCAGGCCGTTTTCGGCCAACAGGTCGATGACCTGGCTGGCTTCGCCCAGGGTACGCACGAACGGCACCATGATCTCGACGTTGGTCAGGCCCATCTCGTTGCGAACACGCTTGAGCGCACGGCATTCGAGTTCGAAGCAGTCACGGAACGACTCGCTGATGTAGCGCGATGCACCGCGGAAGCCCAGCATCGGGTTTTCTTCTTCCGGCTCGTACAGCTTGCCGCCGATCAGGTTGGCGTATTCGTTGGACTTGAAGTCCGACAGGCGCACGATGACCTTTTTCGGGTAGAAGGCCGCCGCCAGGGTGCTGATGCCCTCGACCAGCTTCTCGACGTAGAAGCCGACAGGGTCGTTGTAGCCGGCGATGCGCTTGTCGACGCTCTCTTTGAGCTCCGGCGGCAGGCCGGCGTAGTTCAGCAGTGCCTTGGGGTGCACGCCGATCATGCGGTTGATGATGAACTCCAGGCGCGCCAGGCCGACACCGGCGTTGGGCAGCTGGGCGAAGTCGAAGGCGCGGTCCGGGTTGCCGACGTTCATCATGATCTTGAACGGCAGGTCCGGCATGGCATCGACCGAGTTCTGCTTGACGTCGAAGCCCAGCTCGCCTTCGAAGATGAAGCCGGTGTCACCCTCGGCGCAGGAGACGGTCACGCCCTGGCCATCCTTGAGCAGCTGGGTGGCGTTGCCGCAACCGACCACGGCCGGGATACCCAGCTCACGGGCGATGATGGCCGCGTGGCAGGTACGGCCGCCGCGGTTGGTGACAATGGCGCTGGCGCGCTTCATGACCGGTTCCCAGTCCGGGTCGGTCATGTCCGAAACCAGCACGTCGCCTGGCTGCACCTTGTCCATCTCGGACACGTCCTTGATCACACGGACCTTGCCGGCGCCGATGCGCTGGCCAATGGCACGGCCTTCAACCAGAACGGTGCCCTTCTCCTTGAGCAGATAGCGCTCCATGACATTGGCGCTGGCGCGGCTCTTCACGGTCTCGGGGCGCGCCTGGACGATGTACAGCTTGCCGTCGTCACCGTCCTTGGCCCACTCGATGTCCATTGGGCGCTGGTAGTGCTGCTCGATGATCATGGCCTGCTTGGCCAGCTCGCTGACCTCGGCGTCGGTCAGGCAGAAGCGCGCACGCTCGGCACGGTCGACTTCGACGGTCTTGACCGAACGACCGGCCTTGGCCTCGTCGCCGTAGATCATCTTGATCGCCTTGCTGCCCAGGTTACGGCGCAGGATGGCCGGCCGGCCGGCCTGCAGGGTGTTCTTGTGTACGTAGAATTCGTCAGGGTTGACCGCACCCTGCACCACGGTTTCGCCCAGGCCGTAGGCGCCGGTGATGAACACCACGTCGCGGAAGCCCGACTCGGTGTCGAGGGTGAACATCACGCCGGCAGTGCCGGTTTCCGAGCGGACCATGCGCTGCACGCCGGCAGACAGGGCCACCAGCTTATGGTCGAAGCCCTGGTGCACGCGGTAGGCGATGGCACGGTCGTTGAACAGCGAGGCGAACACTTCCTTGGCCGCGCGGATCACGTTGTCGACGCCACGGATGTTGAGGAAGGTTTCCTGCTGGCCGGCGAACGAAGCGTCTGGCAAATCTTCGGCGGTGGCCGAGGAACGCACGGCGACGGCCATGTTGTCGTTGCCGGCGGCCATTTCGGCGAAGGCCGTACGGATTTCCGAATCAAGGCGCGCCGGGAATTCGGCTTCCATCACCCACTGGCGGATTTGCGCGCCGGTCTTGGTCAGGGCATTGATGTCATCGACGTCCAGCGCGTCGAGCGCGGCGTGAATGCGGTCGTTCAGCCCGCTCTGCTCGAGAAAATCACGGTACGCCTGAGCCGTAGTGGCAAAGCCGCCCGGCACCGACACGCCGGCACCGGCGAGGTTACTGATCATCTCGCCCAGGGATGCGTTCTTGCCCCCCACATGCTCCACATCATGGACGCCGAGCTTATCGAGGGAAACTACGTACTCTACCAAGGTGATCTCTCCACTAACTGTATTGGAAAAGCTCAAGGGCGCCCGCCTGTCTTTGTGACTTGGCCGGGCGCTTGTGGCCTGTACCTGGAAAATAAGTGAGAATGCCGACAGCCGCATTCGGCAAACCGAACTTATCATATCCAAGAAACGTCATCAGCTTAAGGCCCAGATCGCAAATGAAACGAACCGCGTTCTTCATCTCCGATGGCACCGGCATCACTGCCGAAACCCTGGGCCAAAGCCTGCTCGCGCAATTCGATAGCATTCCGTTCAACAAATTCACCCGCCCGTACATCGATACGCCGGACAAGGCGCGGACCATGGTGCAGCAGATAAACGCTGCGGCCGAGCGTGACGGGATGCGCCCGATCATCTTCGACACCATCGTCAACCAGGACATCCGAGAGATCCTGGCCACGTCGAACGGCTTCATGATCGACATCTTTTCGACGTTTTTATCCCCGCTCGAGCAGGAATTGACTGCCCATTCGTCGTATTCCGTGGGCAAATCCCACTCGATCGGCGGCAATTCCAACTACATGGAACGCATCGAGGCGGTCAATTTCGCCCTCGACAATGACGATGGTGCGCGCACCCATTACTACGACAAGGCCGACCTGATCCTGGTCGGCGTGTCGCGTTGTGGCAAGACCCCAACCTGCCTGTACATGGCGATGCAGTTCGGCATCCGCGCCGCCAACTACCCGCTGACCGAAGACGACATGGAGCGCCTGCAGTTGCCAGCGGTGCTGAAAAAGCACCACAACAAGCTGTTCGGCCTGACCATCGACCCCGACCGCCTCACCGCCATCCGCCATGAGCGCAAGCCCAACAGCCGCTATTCGAGCTTTGCCCAGTGCGAGTTCGAGGTACGTGAGGTGGAGAGCCTGTTCCGCCGGGAGAACATTCCCAACATCAATTCCACGCATTTTTCGGTGGAAGAGATTTCGGCGAAGATCCTGGTGGAGAAAGGGGTGGAGCGGCGGTTCAAGTAAGCCTGTTCCGGCCCTTTCGCAGGGCAAGCCCGCTCCCACAGATGCCCCAGCGAGCTTGAGGGCGGTGGGAAACCTGTGGGAGCGGGCTTGCCCCGCGAAGAGGCCGTCACTGACACACAAAAAAGCCCCGGCATCACTGCCGGGGCTTTTTCATTTCACCTGAAGGATCAGGACGGCACCACCGCCGCCTGCCCACTCATCGCCAGGTCGACCAGCTCGCGGTTGGCCACCGCGTACATCGCATAGTCAGTCCCCGTGGCATTGCGCAAGTCGTCCAGCATCGCGCGCCAGCGCTCGACCATCACCCGGTGCTGCTCTGCCCACAGCGCCACCCGGGCGTCCATGTCTTCCGGCGCATCGGCCATCTGCAACACGGAAATGGTGATCGCCCGCTGCTGCAGGTCGATGTCGTCGCGGAACGCCTCGCGGGCCAGGGCCTGCCAGTTGTTTTCCACCGGCAGGTTGCTGATTTCCTGCAGGTACCAGGTGAGGTCCAGCGAGCTGCCGACGGCGAAGAACGCCTTGGCCACCTGGGCAGGATCATGCCCGGTAACGTCGGCCGCCTCGATGATCGGCAGCAGCGTGTACAAGTGGCTGGTACCCGCCACCATACGCGCCAGCAACTCCGGCACACCGGCGTCGACGAAACTCTGGTAGCGGACCATCCAGCGCTCGCGGGTCGGGCCTTCCAGCAGCTCGTCGAGCTTCAGGCCCAGTTGCGCGATCTTCGGCCCGAAGTGCGCGGTGTCACGCCCGGCATCCTGCTCGTTGCGCCGGCTGCGCAGGAACCAGCGCGTAGCGCGGCGGCCCAGGCGCATCAACTCGTCCATCAGCGTCAGCTGGATTTCCGCCGGCACCTGGTAGTCGAGCGCCTCGATCTGGCGGAACCAGTGCGGCAGGTGGAAGATATCGCGCACGATCACATAGGCCCCGGCGACGTTGGCCGGGCTCATGCCAGTGGACTCTTTGAGCCGCTGCACGAAGGTGATGCCCATGTTGTTGACCAGGTCGTTGGCGATCTGGGTGCTGACGATTTCGCGCTTCAGGCGGTGGCGACGCATGGCTTCGGCGAACTTGCTGACCAACGACGGCGGGAAGGCGGTTTCCATGTCGCGGGTCAGGTAGTCGTCGTCCGGCACCAGCGACTTGAGCAACTGCTCCTTGAGGTCGATCTTGCTGTACGAGATCAGCACCGACAGCTCGGCACGGGTCAGGCCCTGGCCGGCCGCCAGGCGCTCGGCCAGTTGCTCCTCGGACGGCAGGAACTCGATGGCCCGGTCCAGCTTGCCGCGGCCTTCCAGGTCGGCCATCAGGCGCTTGTATTCGGCGATGCGTTCGCGGGCGCGACGGGCCGCCAGCGACAGCGCCTGGGTTTGCTTGTAGTTGTTGCCGAGCACCAGGCCGGCAACTTCATCGGTCATGCTGCCGAGCAGCTGGTTGCGCTGCTTCTCGGTCATGTCGCCACCCTGCACCACTTCGTTGAGCAGGATCTTGATGTTGACCTCGTGGTCGGAGCAGTCCACGCCGCCAGCGTTGTCGATGAAGTCGGTGTTGGTGGCGCCGCCATGCAGGCCGAATTCGACGCGGCCGAGCTGGGTCATACCGAGGTTGCCGCCCTCACCCACCACCTTGCAGCGCAGCTCATTGCCGTTGACCCGCAGCGCGTCGTTGGCCTTGTCGCCGACATCGGCGTGGCTTTCAGTGCTGGCCTTGACATAGGTGCCGATACCGCCGTTCCACAGCAGGTCTACCGGTGCCTTCAGCAGCGCATGCAGCAACTCGGTCGGGGTCAGGCGGTCGGCTTCGATGGCGAAGCGTGCTTTCATCTGCGGGCTGATGGCGATGCTCTTGGCACTGCGCGGGAAGATCCCGCCGCCTTCGGACATGATGCTGGTGTTGTAGTCGCTCCAGGCCGAACGCGGCAAGTCGAACAGCCGTTGGCGCTCAACGAAGCTGGTGGCTGGGTCCGGGTTCGGGTCGATGAAGATGTGCAGGTGGTTGAACGCTGCCACCAGCTGCAGCTTGTCGGACATCAGCAGGCCGTTGCCGAACACGTCGCCGGCCATGTCGCCGACGCCGATCACGGTGATCGGGTCCTGCTGCACGTTGATGCCGCGCTCGCGGAAGTGGCGCTGCACGCCCACCCAGGCGCCACGGGCCGTAATGCCCATCTTCTTGTGGTCGTAGCCGGCCGAGCCGCCCGAGGCGAAGGCGTCGCCCAGCCAGAAGCCGTAGTCGATGGCGATGCCGTTGGCAATGTCGGAGAAGGTTGCGGTGCCTTTGTCGGCCGCCACGACCAGGTACGGGTCATCGTCATCGTGGCGCACAACGTTGGCCGGTGGCAGCACGCCGCCGTCCTTGAGGTTGTCGGTGATGTCGAGCAGGCCCGAGATGAAGATGCGGTAGCAGGCCACGCCTTCAGCCGCGATTTCATCGCGGGTGCCGCCCAACGGCAGGCGCCGGGGCAGGAAGCCGCCCTTGGCGCCGACCGGCACGATCACCGAGTTCTTCACCTGCTGGGCCTTGACCAGGCCCAGCACCTCGGTGCGGTAGTCTTCCTCGCGGTCCGACCAGCGCAGCCCGCCGCGGGCGACGTTGCCAAAGCGCAGGTGCACGCCCTCGACCCGAGGCGAATAGACGAAAATCTCGAACTTCGGCACGGGCTTGGGCAGTTCGGGGATGAGCTTGGGGTTGAACTTGAAGCTGAAGTACGGCTTGCTCTGGCCGTTGGCATCCGGCTGGTAGAAGTTGGTGCGCAGGGTGGCCTTGATCAGGTCCAGGTAGCGGCGCAGGATGCGGTCTTCGTTGAGCACCTGCACGTCGTCCAGGGCGGTGAGGATGGCCTGCTCAAGGCGCTGCTGCTTGTCGTCAAGGTCATCAAGGGTGAGCTTGCGCGCCAGGTAGAAGCGGGTCTTGAACAGCCGCGTCAGCTCGCGGGCGATGTCGGTGTGGTTGTTCAGGGTGCTGGCGATGTAACCGAGGTCGAAGCCCAGGCGGATCTGCTTGAGGTAGCGGGCATAGGCGCGCAGCAGCGCCACGTCGCGCCATGGCAGGCCGGCGGTGAGTACCAGGCGGTTGAAGGCGTCGTTTTCGGCATCGCCCTGGACGATATGGATGAACGCGTCCTGGAGCACGTCGTTGAGCTGCTGGATGTCCAGGCTCAAGCCTTCGCTGTAGGTGAAGGCAAAGTCGTGGATCCAGTACTCACGGCCACTGGCGTGGCGCAGGCGATAGGGGAATTCACCGAGCACGCGCAGGCCGAGGTTCTCGAGGATCGGCAGCACGTCCGACAGCGCCAGCGGGGTGTCGGCGTGGTACAGCTTGCAGTGCAGCAGGCGGTCGCCCAGGCGCGTCAGCGGCTGGTAGAAGCTCATCGCCAGCGGCTTGCTCTCGGACAGCGCCAGCACATGCTGCAGGTCGACCACCGCCGAGTGCGCGGCAAAGCGCTCGCGGTAGCCGGCCGGGAAGCCTTTGGGGAAATCGGCGAGGATATTGGTGCCCTGGGCTTCGCCGAAGTTCTCGACCACCAGCGCCGAGTAATCGTCATGCCACGAGCGGCAGGCCTGGATCACTTCGTTTTCCAGCTGCTGCGGGTCGATGTCGATGCGGTTCTTCGGGTCCACCCGCAGAATCAGTTGCACACGGGCCAGCACCGACTCGGAGAAGAAGGTCCAGAACTCGCAGTCGCTGGCCTTGAGGCGCTCCATCAGCACCTGCTGGATCTTCTGCCGTACTTCGGTGGAGTAGATTTCCCGCGGCACATAGGCCAGGCAGTAGCAGAAGCGCCCGTAGGGATCCTTGCGCAGGAACACGCGGATCTTGTTGCGTTCCTGGATCTGCACGATCGACATCACGGTGCTGAACAGCTCGTCGATCGGGGTCTGGAACAGGTCGTCGCGCGGCAGCACTTCAAGCACCTGCGCCAGCTCCTTGCCCAGGTGCGCCTTGGGGTCGAAGCCCGAGCGGCGCTCCACTTCGGCAACCTTGACCCGGATGTAGGGGATGGCATGCACGCTCTCGCCGTACACCGAGGAGGTGTACAGCCCCATGAAGCGGTGCTCCTTGACCACCTTGCCGTCGGCGTCCAGCTGGCGGATCGACACGTAGTCCGGGTAGGCCGGGCGGTGCACGCGGCTAGGCAGCGCGGCCTTGGCGAACGACAGCAGCAGCGGCTCGGCCAGGTAAGCCACGGCGTAGTCTTCGATGCGCAGCTCTTCGGCCGTCAGGCCCACGCGCAGGCGGCGCGGCAGGCCGAGGAACGACTGCTCGTCGTAGACCATCTGGCCGCCGGCACTGTCGGCCTGCACGGTGAATTCCTCGTAGCCGAGGAAGGTGAAATGGTTGTCCAGCAGCCATTCGAGGAACGCTTTGACCTCACCCTTTTCATGCTGCGCCGGGGCGTACGCGGTTTGCTCCACCTCTGCCACGACTTCACGCAGCTTGGCCTTCATCGGCTCGAAGTCGGCCACCGCCACGCGCACTTCGGCCAGTACCTGCTCGATTTCGCGGGTAAGCACGTTCAGCTCTGCGGCATTGGCGCAGCGGTCGATTTCCAGGTACATCAGCGATTCATGGCGTACACCCTCGCCCTGGCTGCCCTTGGGCAGCAGCTCGAGCAGCTCGCCCTTGGCGTCACGGCGCACGCTGAGCACCGTGGTCTGCAGGGTATGGATGCTGTAGCCACGGCGGTTGAGTTCGGTACGTACCGAATCGACCAGGAATGGCAGGTCGTGGTGCAGCACTTCGACCACGGTGTGGGTCGATTGCCAGCCGTTGCGTTCGTAATCGGGGTTGTACACCCGCACTTGCGGTTGCTCGGAGTCGAAACGCTCGATGATGCGCCAGGCAGAAAGGGTGCAGCCGGCCAGGTCCGACAGCCTGCGCTGGGTGAGTTCGTCCATGGAAATGATGCCGAAGAACTGCTCGGCGAACAGCGCCACTTGTGGCAGTGACTGCTCGCTGATGTGCTGCGCCAGGGCCGCTTGCAGTTGATGCTGAAAGTCGGCTTTGCTGGCTGCGGTGAAGAACGCCATCTGTGGTACTCCGCTTGGGCTTTGTAATAATTGAAGCGTCGCGTGCGTCCGACGGTTACGGATCAACGATAGCCAACCCGTGGCAAGCCGGACGCATATGTTCAGGGCTCGCGGAAGCTTAACGACTGATCGGTCATCGCCGCTTGCAGCGCTGCGACAATTTCGGTCAAGGGGGGGTAACTTTACGTTTATGGATGCACGCAAGGCTGTCAGAATTCACTTTCGTTTCCATTGACCCGAGTCGCTTCCATGCAAATCACCACTGCCCTGCTGTTCGCCACCCCTTGCGATGACGAGGAAGACAACATGGCGACCCTGTGCTGCCACAGCGACAAGGGGCAGATGTTCTTGCTGACCCGCTACCCGGATGAAGACACCGTCGACCTGACCCTGGACGATGAGCCGTCGACACTGGATGGGTTGAAGGTAACCCTCAGTGCCCAGCGTTTGCTGATAGAAGTGGCGGCGGGCGACCGCGATGCGTTGAAGGGGGATGAGGCGCTGGAGATCGTGCTGACTTCGGCGGGGACTGACCTGGAAGAGGTTGCGCTGACCCTGGAGAACATCCTCAAAGGCACCGGCACCTTCGTCAAAGAACTTTGAGGTGTTCAGTTCCGGCCTCATCGCCGGCAAGCCGGCTCCCACAATGACTGCGGCGCTGCTCAGCCCTGTGGGAGATTACCCAGCCGTTCGGGCTGCGCTGTCGCGCAGAGAACAAAGCCCGCGAGCGCGCCGCATACCCTGTGGGAGCGGCTTCAGCCGCGAAGCAGGCGCCGCGGTGGATGGCACCGGGTGACAAACCGCAGGTGTCGCCGCTGAAGCTGTTGCTGCGCAATGACCTGAAAGGCCTGGCCGTGGTGTTTTTCGCGGCCATCGGCTACAACGCCCTGAGCTACATCTTCAAGACGTTCTCGCTGGCCTACCTGACCCAGTTCAAGGGCGTCGAAGCGCATGTCACTTCGCTGTCAGTGACCATCGCCAGCCTGGTAGCGATTTTCGCCGTGCCGTTTTTCGGCTGGCTGTGCGACCGCTGGAGCAGCAAGACCGTGCTGATGCTCGGCGGCGCATTGTCGGTGCTGTTCGCCTACCCATTCCTGCAATTGCTGAGCACCGGTGAGCCAATGCTGATCTACGTGGCCATCGCCATCGGCACCGGCATCCTTGCGCCGATGATGTTCGCCCCGCAGGGCTCGTTCCTCAGCCGCCAGTTCCCGACCCAGACACGCTCGTCGGGCTTTGGTACCGGGCGCGAGATTGGTACGGCAGTCGCCGGTGGCCTTGCGCCATTGGGCGGGCTGGCGCTGGTGGCGGGTTCGGCGACGCACTCCACCGATGGCGTGGCGTTGATCCTGGCGATAGCCGGGGTGCTGGTTGTAGTGTTTGCCCTGTGCGACCAGGGGCGCAAACATTCCAGTTCGAAAAACTGACCCTATGAGCATCGCGCGAGATCTGCAACGGCGTTGCACCCAAGCGCAGATTTCGACGCGGCACCGCGGATAGATTAAAGTATCCCCCCCTGCCAGGTCGGTTGCCCACTACGCCCGCCCTGGCGCTCTTCCAGGAACCGTCGCCGATGGAACACCGTGAAGCGCTGATCGCGCTACGCACCTTTCTTTCCTCCCAGATCCTAGGCCAGGAGAAGCTGGTCGAGCGTCTGCTGATCGTGCTTCTGGCTGACGGCCACATGCTGGTCGAGGGCGCGCCGGGCCTGGCCAAGACCAAGGCCATCAAAGAGCTTGCCGAGGGGGTGGAGGCGCAGTTCCATCGCATCCAGTTCACCCCCGACCTGCTGCCGGCCGACATCACCGGCACTGAAATCTATCGCCCGGAAACCGGCAGCTTCGTGTTCCAGCAGGGGCCGATCTTCCATAACCTGGTGCTGGCCGACGAAATCAACCGCGCGCCCGCCAAGGTGCAGTCTGCCCTGCTCGAGGCCATGGCCGAGCGCCAGGTCAGCGTGGGCCGCAGCACCTATGACCTGTCGCCCCTGTTTCTGGTCATGGCCACGCAGAACCCGATCGAGCAGGAAGGCACCTACCCGCTGCCCGAAGCCCAGCTCGACCGCTTTCTCATGCACGTGAAAATCGGCTTCCCCGATGCCGCCGTGGAGCGGCGCATTCTTGCCCAGGCCCGCGGCGAAGCCCTGGGCGGTGAGGTCAAGCCCGAACGGCGGGTCAGCCAGCAAGCGATCTTTGCCGCGCGCAAGGAAATCCTCGGCCTGTACATGGCCGACGCTGTAGAGGAATACCTGGTGCAACTGGTCATGGCCACCCGCACCCCGGCCAAGTTCGATACCGAACTGGCCGACTGGATCGCCTACGGTGCCAGCCCACGAGGCTCCATTGCCCTGGACCGCTGCGCCCGGGCCCATGCCTGGCTGGCCGGGCGCGACTTCGTCAGCCCCGAGGATATCCAGGCAGTGCTGTTCGACGTGTTGCGCCACCGCATCATCCTGTCGTTCGAAGCGGAGGCGGCGGGGGTCGACCAGGACCGCGTGGTTCAGCGCATCCTCGACGTCGTCGCCGTTGCCTGAGCCCATGCCCACTGCGCTGCAGGCCGAACCCGGCATCCGCATCGGCCTCGCCGAGCTGATCGACATGCGCCACCGCGTGCGCGAAATCCAGCTGTTCTCCCGGCCCGGCCAGCGCAGCCCGCTGGTCGGCCTGCACCATTCCAAGCTGCGCGGCCGCGGTGTGGACTTCGACCAGGTGCGCGTCTACCAGGCCGGCGACGATGTGCGCAACATCGACTGGCGCGTCACCGCCCGCACCCAGGAGCCGCATACCAAGCTGTTCCATGAAGAGCGTGAACGGCCGATCTTCATCCTCGTCGAGCAAAGCCAGCGCCTGTTTTTCGGCTCGGGGCTGATGTTCAAGTCGGTGCTCGCGGCGCAGGCCGCCGCGCTGTTCGGCTGGGCGGCCCTGGGCCACAACGACCGCATCGGCGGGCTGGTGTTTGGCGACAACGAACACCACGAAATCAAGCCGCGCCGCAGCAAGCAGAGCCTGCTGCAGTTGCTCAACCGCTTGGCCAAGGTCAATCAGGCGCTGCACACCGAAGCGGTGCCCCAGGCCGACAGCCTCGGTCTGGCCCTGCGCCGCGCCCGTGAAGTGCTGCGCCCCGGCAGCCTGGCCATCGTCATTTGTGACGAACGCTCGCTCAGCCCCCAGGCCGAACAGCACCTGGCCATGCTCTCGCGCCATTGCGACCTGCTGCTGATGCCGGTCTCCGACCCGCTCGACCATGCGCTGCCCGCTGCCGGCCTGCTGCGTTTCGCCCAGCGCGGCGCGCAGCTGCAGCTCGACACGCTGGACGCCAACCTGCGCCGGGCTTACCGTCAGCAGGCCGAAGCGCGTATCGAGCGTTGGGACCTGATGGCGCAAAAGCTGCGCGTGGTGCTAATGCCGCTGAGCACCCAAAGCGAAATGGTCGAACAGCTGCGCGAATACCTGAACGCCCAGCGCCCTGGGAGCAGCAAATGAATCCGCTGGATCAGCTGCAACCGCTGATCGCCCCGCCAGCGATCGGCCTGTGGCCACCGGCACCGGGCTGGTGGCTGCTGCTCGCCCTGCTGCCGCTGCTGGCCTGGGGCCTGTGGCGGCTGCGGCGCTGGCGCCCGGGCAAGCGCCGGGTGGTACGTGCCGAGCAGCCGCTCGACCCAGTACGCGTAGAGGCCCTGGCCGAACTCGCACGCCTGCCGCGCCCCTACGACGGCGCGCCAGCCGGCGCCTGGTTGCAGCAGATAAACGCCTTGCTCAAACGCCTGTGCCGCAACCACTACCCCGGCGCCAATAGCCATACCCTCAACGGCCGCCAGTGGCTGGCGTTTCTCGACAACCGCTGCCCGGCCGCCGGCCTGACCCGCTGGATGGTGCTGGTCGAAGGCGCCTACAAGCCTGAGTGCAAACTCGACGACAAAGCCATCGTCGGGCTCAGCCAAGCCGTCGAAACCTGGATCCGCAAACATGTTTGAGCTGGCCTGGCCGTGGATCTTCGTGCTGCTGCCGCTGCCGTGGCTGGCACGCCTGGTGCTGCCCGCCGCCGACAGCGGCGAGCCGGTGCTCAAGGTGGGCTTCCTCGACGAGCTGGAGGGCCTGGCCGGCCGACGCGCGCGCCTGAACCTGCCGACCTGGCGCCAGCAGGCGCCCTTTGTGGTGATCTGGCTGTTGCTGCTGCTCGCCGCCGCCCGCCCGCAATGGCTGGGCGACCCGGTACCGGTGGCTGCCAGTGGCCGCGACCTGCTGGTGGCAGTGGATGTGTCCGGCTCCATGGACTTCCCCGACATGCAGTGGAAAAACGACGAAATAAGCCGCCTCGACCTGGTCAAGGCGTTGATGGGCGACTTCCTGCAGGACCGCGAGGGCGACCGCGTCGGCCTGATCCTGTTCGGCAGCCAGGCCTACCTGCAGGCACCGCTGACCTTCGACCGGCGCACCGTGCGCACCTTCCTCGACGAGGCGCAGATCGGCATCGCCGGCAAGAACACCGCCATCGGCGACGCCATCGGCCTGGCGGTCAAGCGCTTGCGCCAGCGCCCCGCGCAAAGCCGGGTGCTGGTGCTGATCACCGATGGCGCCAACAATGGCGGGCAGATCCACCCCTCGACCGCCGCCCGCCTGGCCGCCCAGGAAGGCGTGCGCATCTACACCATCGGCATCGGTGCCAACCCCGAGGCCACCGGCACGCCCGGGCTGCTGGGCCTGAACCCGAGCCTGGACCTCGACGAAGCCTCGCTCAAGGAAATCGCCGAGCTGACCCGCGGGGCCTATTTCCGCGCCCATGACGGGGCTGAACTGGACGCCATCGGCGATACCCTCGACGAGCTGGAGCCCGTCGCCCAGCAACCGACCCAGGCGCGTACGGCCAAGGCCTTGTATGCCTGGCCCTTGGCCCTGGCCTTGCTGCTCAGCGTGCTGCTGGTGGTAGCGGTGCAATGGCCAGACAACCTGCTGCAACGGGTGATGCGCAAACCGCGCTTCCTGCAGCCCCACCCGGAATGGCGTGAGCGCCTGAAACGGCTGCGCCTGAGGAAGCGGCGATGATCGACCTGTGGCCGCAATGGTTACGCCCCCTGTGGCTGCTGGTCGTGCCGCTGCTTGGCTGGCTGCTGTTCAAGCTGTGGCACCGGCGCAAGCGCGCCGGGCGCTGGCAGATGATCCTGCCGAAAGCCTTCCACCCGGTGCTGCTGGGTGGCGGCAGCGGCAGCAACAGTAAACTGCCCTGGGTCGCCCTGGGCCTCGCCTGGCTGTTGGTAGTGCTGGCCCTGCTCGGACCAAGCTGGCAGCGCCTGGAGGAAACCCGCCAGCGGCCGGCCGACCCGCTGGTGATCCTGCTCGAACTGACCCCGCAGATGCTTGCCGAGGACACCCCGCCCAACCGCCTGCAGCAGGCCCGGCGCAAAGTCCTCGACCTGCTCGAACACCGCCGCGAAAGCCAGACAGCACTGATCGTCTACGCGGGTAGTGCACACACCCTGGTGCCGCTGTCGGATGACCTGGGCACCACACGCAACCTGCTCGAGGCGATCGACCCGTCGATCATGCCGCAACCCGGCCAGCGCGCCGACCTTGCCGTACAGAAAGGCCTGGCCTTGCTGGCGCAAAGCGGCCTGGGCCAGGGCCGTTTGCTGCTGATTGGCTCGGCGCTGAGTGCGCCGGAACGCCAGGGCATCGTCCAGGCCCTTGGCCGCCAAGGCCCCAGCCTGCTGATGCTGGGCATTGGCACCCGGGACGGGGCGCCGGTGCGCCAGGCCAATGGCGAGTTCCTCAAGGACGACCAGGGCGGCATCCTGGTGCCGCACCTGGACAGCCCCGGGCTCAAGGCCTTCATCAACGGCACGGGTGGGCGTTACCGCCATGCGCGCATCGACGACCTCGACCTGCGCGGCCTCGGCCTGTTCGACAACCCGCGCATCCTGCGCAACGACGGCCAGAACGTGCAGCTCGACAGCTGGGCCGACCAAGGCTATTGGTTGCTGATTCCCTTGCTGCTGTTGGCGGCCTGTGCCGGCCGCCGCGGCTGGCTGTTCTGCCTGCCGCTGCTGCTTGCCCTGCCACAACCGAGCCAGGCCTTCGAGTTCAACGACCTGTGGTTGCGCCCCGACCAGCAGGGCCAGCGCCTGCTGGAGCAAAACCGGCCGGCGGATGCCGCCCGCCACTTCCAGGACCCGCAATGGCGCGGCATGGCCCTGTACCAAGCTGGTGACTACGCCGCGGCCGCCAAGGCCTTCGCCCAGGGCAATACGCCGGCAGCCCACTACAATCGTGGCAACGCCCTGGCCCGCAGCGGCGAGCTGGAAGCCGCGCTGGACGCCTATGAACAAGCCCTGGAGCGCCAACCCGATTTCAAGCCGGCGCTGGACAACCAGGCGCTGATCCAGCAACTGTTGCAGCAACGCGAAGGCCAGGCCGAGGAACAACCGGCCAAAGACGATGCCCAAGGCTCGCCCGGCAGCGAAACCGAAGGCAACAGCAGCTCGGCCAGCAGCCCGGCGCAGGGCACACCTGGCAGCGAAGAACAGGCCAACGCCGAACAACCCGGCGAAGGCAGCAACACCCAGAGCCCGGCCACCCCCGGTAACCAGGGCGGTGACGACGACGGCGTCACCCAGCCCCCACAAAGGCCCGTCTCGACCAGCCTGGACGCCGAACAACGCCAGGCGCTTGAACAATGGCTGCGGGAGATCCCGGACAACCCGGCAGAGCTGCTGCGCCGTAAATTCTGGTATGAACAGCAATTGCATCAGGAAACCCCACGATGAGTCGCCTCGGCGTCTTTCTGCTCTGCCTGTTATGGGCCCTCCTCGCCCAGGCCGACCCGACCCTGCAGGCCAGCGTCGACCGCACTCGCCTGGAGGCCGGCGAAACCCTCGAGCTGACCCTCGAAAGCCAGGATGTGACGCAATTCGGCAAGCCCGACCTGCGCGCCCTCGATGGCGACTTCGAAGTACGCGGCACGCGCCAGCTGAACAGCCTGCACACCCTCGACGGCGAGACCCGCGCCAGCACCCGCTGGATCATCACCCTGCTGCCTCGGCGCAGCGGCAGCCTGCGTATCCCTGAACTGCAACTGGGCCAGTCACACAGCCAGGCCATCGACCTGCAGGTGCTACAGGCCGACGCCAGCCGCCCGGAGACGGCGTCCCAGGTGTTCGTCGAGGCCACGCTGGACAGCAACGAGGTGTACGTTCAGGCCCAGGCCGTGCTGACCCTGCGCATCTACCATTCGGTATCGCTGTACGACGACAGCAGCCTCAGCCCGCTGCAGCTGGAAAACGCCAAGGTCGAGCCGCTGGGTGAGTCGCGCACTTATGAAAAGGAAATCAACGGCGTACGTCACGGCGTGATCGAGACCCGTTACGCACTTTACCCGCAACAGAGTGGCAACCTGGACATTCCACCGCTCACGTTTACCGCCACCGCCGCCGACAATGCCCAGCAGCCCGCCGCCAGCGCGCGGGCAGGCCGCCAGGTGCAGGTCAGCTCGCTGCCGCTGCGCCTGACCGTCCGCCCGATCCCCGCCGCCTGGCCTGCCAATGCGCCGTGGTTACCCGCACGGGGCCTGAGCCTGGAGGAACACTGGAACCCCGACCCTGGCAGCCAGCAGACACAGATTGGCGACTCCCTGACCCGCAGCATCACCCTGCGCGCCGAGGGGCTGTCGAGTACCCAGCTGCCGCAATTGCCGGCGACTGAAATCGTCGGCCTGCGCCGCTACCCGGACCAGCCGCTGCTGCGCAACGAAATAAACGAACGCGGCATGACCGCCAACCGCGAGGAGCGCGAAGCGCTGGTGCCGACCCACAGCGGCGAACTGGCGCTGCCGGCACTGGAAGTGACCTGGTGGAACACCCGCGAAGACCACCTGGAGCACTCAAGCCTGCCTGCACGCACCCTGGACGTGCAGGACAACCCGGCCTTGAGCGCCGAAAGCCCGGTGGGTGATACCAGCACCGGCAGCAGCCTGCTCTGGCCTTGGCAACTCGCCACGCTGGTGTTCGCCCTGACCACCCTGCTCGGCTTCGCCCTGTGGTGGCGCGCCCGCTCGCAACCGGCCGTGCTGCGTGCCGCGCAGGCTGGCCCAAGCCCACGCACCCTGCTGGACGACCTCAAGCGTGCCTGCCAGGCCAACGACCCACAGGCCACCCGCCAGGCGCTCGACGCTTGGGCGCGGCAACAGCCGGAGACCCTGGCGGAGATGGCGGCCCGGTTCGTGCCGCTGTCGGATGCGCTGGATGGGTTGAACGGGGCGCTTTACAGCGAGAGTGGGCAGTATTGGCAGGGGGAGGATTTGTGGCGGGCGATTGGCACGATTCCACCGGCGGAGCAGGTGTTGTTGCCTTCGGGTGAGCCGGGGAGCTTGCCGCCGCTTTATCCGAAGTGAGGGTTTGGGGGTCGGGGTTTGGGGTTGGGGTTGGGATGGGCATGGCTTGGGGCTTTAAGCGCCTGTGAGATCGAGCGCCGCCCGCGCGGCGCATCGCGGGCAAGCCCGCTCCTACATTTGTTGCAACGTGCCATGGCCTGATAGGCCATAGTTGTCAGCCTTGTTTTTAAGACGCGATTTTTCGGCTGGCGCTGCCGCCGCCCCACCTGTCTTCAGCCATTCACCAAGGCGAACAACCATGGCCTGGCTGGAACGGCGCGTTGCAACAAATGTAGGAGCGGGCTTGCCCGCGATGCGCCGCGCGGGCGGCGCTCGATCTCAAGAGCACTAAAAAACCCAAGGCAAGCGCTTCGCGATGCGCCGCCCTTTCGACGCTCGATCTCGCAGACGCTATAAACCTCCCGCCTGGCCCTGCCCGCCCTCATCAAACGCTCAAATAAACCGCTGCCCCTCAAACGGGTTCCAACCATTGAGCCCTTTGGTCTGCTTCAGGTAATAAGCCCGATTGCTCAAAAAGCTGTAGAGAAACGCAAACGCCATACTGAGCCCGTTATCCACCGGCCGTGGAATTTCGCTCCCCGTCACCGCCTCGACAACGCCCAGCAGCAACCCAAGCGCAATCATGATCGCCAGCATGACCAGGTTCTTCTTCCACAGGCCCAGCACGAACCAGTAGATCGGGCCGAAGAAAAAGCCGATGAAGTTATTGTTGATCAGCAGCTTCTTGCGAAAAGGCAAGGCACGGAAAGCGGCCTTGTAAGACTCGGAGGTCGGCGCGCCGTGCTGATCGAAGAAGGCAAAACGCTCCTGCCATTTCGGCTTGAGGTTGCCATAGGTGGATTGGGTTTGTGGGATACCTTCCATGGGGAGCTCCGTAAATATCGTCCGTGGATGTCGAATAGCCATGATCGTGGCCGGTTCGGAAGGGTAGGTCACAGTTGGTCAGGGAGCAAGTCTTGCAGCCAGGTCGAATGTGAATCAGCTCACAAAGTGGATTCAATGCGAAGGCACATTTGCAAGACCCAACCACAACGTCCCAACGCCGTTCGAGCCCAGTAATGCCAATTACCGGCGCATGCGCTTACCTGCCCTAGCGCCCTGGCTTGGGTTAACATACCCGGCTGCGCAACACCCATCATCCACGCCAAGCCCCGGCTTGCCGACTCGACACCAACAGGTCATCCATGCGTCTGTTTCACACCTCCGACTGGCACCTGGGCCAAAGCCTGCACGGCCAGGAACGCGACTTCGAACATGCCTGCTTCCTTGAGTGGCTGCTCGGCCAGCTGCAGCTTCGCCAGCCCGACGCGTTGCTGATCGCTGGCGATATCTTCGACACGGTCAACCCGCCGGTCAAAGCCCAGGAGCGGCTCTACGACTTCATCGTGAAGGCCCACGAGCAACAGCCGAAACTGGACATCGTGATGATTGCCGGCAACCACGACTCCGGCTCGCGCATCGAGCTGCCCGCGGCGCTGATGCGCCGCCTGCGCACCCATGCGCTAGGGCGCGTGCATTGGCTGGATGAGGGCCAGCTGGACGCCGAGCGCCTGCTGATACCGCTGACCAACGGCCGCGGCAAGGTTGCGGCCTGGTGCCTGGCCCTGCCCTTCCTGCGCCCGGCCGAGGTGACCGGCCCGCAGTTGGGGGACGACTACTTGCAGGGCATCACCCAGGTGCACCAGCAACTGATCGCCGCCGCGCAGAACAAGCGCAAGAAGGACCAGGCCCTGGTCGCCATCAGCCACGCGCACATGGCCGGTGGTTCGGTGTCCGAAGACTCCGAGCGCAGCCTGATCATCGGTAATGCCGAAGCGCTGCCGGCCAAGCTGTTCGACAAGGCCATCAGCTACGTGGCCCTGGGCCACCTGCACAAGCCGCAAAAGGTCAACCGCGAAACCCGCATCCGTTACAGCGGCTCGCCGATCCCGCTGTCGTTCGCCGAAATCAACTACCCGCATCAGGTGCTGGAAGTCGAGCTGGACGGCGCCGAGCTGGTCAGCGTCGAAGCGCGCCCGGTGCCGCGCGCCGTGGCCCTGCAGCGCATCGGCCCGGCGCCGTTGGGCGAGCTGCTGGAGCAACTTGCCGAGCTGCCGGTAATCGACCTGCTCGAAGACCCCAACCGCCAGCCCTGGCTTGAAGTGCGCGTGCTGTTGGACGAGCCGCAGCCCGACCTGCGCCAGCAAATCGAAAGCGCCTTGGACGGCAAAGCGGTGCGGCTGATCCGCATCGGCGCCGAATATGCTGGCCGTGGTAACGACGAAGAAAGCGAGCTGGCGTTCGTCGAACTGTCGCAGATGACCCCGCAGGACCTGTTCAGCCGCGCCTGGGAACAGGCCTACGGCAACCCCGTCGACGAGCAGGCCCTGGCCGACTTCGCCCTGTTGCTGCAGGACGTTCAGCTGGAAGAGGAGCAGCCATGAAAATTCTCGCCATTCGCCTGAAGAACCTGGCATCCCTGGCCGGCCCGGTCGACATCGACTTCACCACCGAACCCCTGGCCAGTGCCGGGCTGTTCGCCATCACCGGGCCGACCGGTGCCGGCAAGAGCACCCTGCTCGATGCGCTGTGCCTGGCCCTGTTCGGCACCGTGCCGCGGCTCAACGCCATCGGCCGCGAAGCCAAGGTGCCGGACGCCGATGGCGACATCCCCACATCCGACCCGCGCAACCTGCTGCGCCGCGGTACCGGCAGTGGCTTTGCCGAGGTCGACTTCATCGGCATCGACGGCCACCGCTACCGCGCGCGTTGGGAAGCCAACCGTGCCCGCGACAAAGCAAACGGCAAGTTGCAGCTCAGCCGCCAGAGCCTCTACGACCTGGACAGCGAGCAGGTGCTGGGCAGCGGCAAGAACGAATACAAGCAGCTGATCGAAGCCCGCCTGGGCCTGAATTTCGAGCAGTTTACCCGCGCGGTGATGCTGGCCCAGAGCGAGTTCAGTGCCTTCCTCAAGGCCGACGACAGAGAACGCAGCGAGTTACTGGAAAAGCTCACCAACACCGCCATCTACACCCGCCTCGGCCAGCGCGCGTTCAGCAAGGCACGGGAAACCGGCGAAGCGCACAACGCCCTGAAAGACCGTGCCAGCCACCTGCTGCCGATGGTCGCCGAGGCCCGCGCCGAACTCGACCAGCGCCTGGAGCAGGCGCAGCAACAGTTCAAGGCCGACCAGGCGCGCCTGCGCCAATTGGAGCAGCAGCGCACCTGGCTCGACGAACAACGGCAACTGCAGGCCCAGCACAGCGAAGCCGGCGCGGCCTTGCAGGCTGCCGAGCACGGCTGGCAAGCGCTGGCCGAGCAACGCCTCGACCTGCAACGCCTGGAGCGCCTGGCGCCCCAGCGTCATCAGTTTCACCGCCAGCAGGTCCTGACCGCGCAACTGGCGCCCCTGGCTGCGCAGACCGCCGAGCAACAGCGCCAGCAGGGTGAGCTGCAGACGCGTACAGCAGAACTGCAACAGGCGCTGGTCGCAGCCCGACAGTCACTCGCCGACAACCAGGCCCGACACAGCGAAAATACCCCTCGCCTACGCCAGGCGTTTGCCGCGCAGGACAGCCTGGCACGGCTGGACAATGAGCTGACAGCGCAACGCACGGCCAGCCAGCAGGCCGACCAGCACGTCGCCGAAGGGCAGCAGCAACTGCAGCAGCTGGAAGAAAACCAGCAGCGCAGCGTGCAACAACTGGCGCAGATCGATGAGGCACTGGCCGGTAGCCAACACCTCGCCGGGTTGGCCAACGCCTGGCAGGCCTACCTGCCGCAACTCAAGCAAGTGATGCTGATCGGCGGGCGGCTGAGCAAGGGCCGCGAAGAGCTACCGGGCCTGCAGGCCCAGGCCAGCCAGGCCAATGCGCAGCTGCAGGCCCAGCGCGAGCATTACGAGCTGCTGTTCCGTGAAGCCAAGGCCGAGCCGCACGCGCTGGCCGAACAGATCGACCTGCTCGGCGGCATGCTTCAGGACAATCGCAAACAGCAGCGCGCCGTCGAAGCACTGTCGCGCCTGCATGGCCGCGAGCTGGAAGTGCGTCAGCACCTTGAAGCCATCCGTGAGCGCCAGCAGCAGGCCATGCAGCAACGCCAGCAACTGATCAGCGAAGGCACTGCAGCCAAGGCCGAGCTTGAGGCCGCCGAGCAGGCGCTCACCCTCACCCGCCAGCTACTGGAACGCCAACGCCTGGCGCGCCACACCAGTGTCGAAGAGCTGCGCGGCCAGTTGCGCGACGGCGAGCCCTGCCCGGTGTGCGGCAGCGCCGAACACCCATTCCATCAGCCTGAGGCGCTGCTGCAAAGCCTGGGCCGGCATGACCAGGCCGAAGAGGACACCGCGCAGAAGCAGGTCGAAACCCTCAACGGCAAGCTGGTGGAGCTGCGCACCCAGCTTGGCGTGGTCAACGCCCAGCTCAAGGACTACCAGCAGCAACAGGTGCAACTGGGCGAGCAACTGCAGCCATTGGTTGCGCAGGTGCAGGCACACAGCCTGTGGCCCGCCCTCGCCCCCCAGGATGACAAGGCCCGCACAGCCTGGCTGGCCAACCAGCTGCAGCGCCTGGACGATGAAATCGGCAAGGACGAGAAACGCCAGAGCGCCCTGCTCGCCTTGCAAAAGGATGCTGCCCGCCTCAACCAGCAACTGCAGGCAGCGCAAGAAGCGCAGCAGCAGGCCCAGCGCCACCTGGACCACCAGCACCAGGCGCTGGCCAACGACGAACAGCAGTTGCAGCAAGGCCTGAATGACCTGGCCAGTGTGCTGCCGGATGATGTCCTGAAGGCCTTGAGCGACGACCCGGCCAATGCTTTTCTCGGCCTCGATCAGCAGATCGCCCAGCGGTTGCAACAGCTGGAGCAGCGCAAGGACGAGCAGGAAGAACAGCAAGCCCGCCAGGTACAGCTGGACAAGCTGCGCGACCAGCAGCAGACACGCCTGCAGGCGCAGCAGCAGTGGCAGCAGACACTGGCCAGCCTGGACGAGCAGCGTCAGCAGGCGCAGGCAAAACTCGCCGAACTGCTAGGCGAACATGCCAGTGCAGAAGCCTGGCAACACCACCTGGAGGCACAACTGGAGCAAGCCCGTGCGGCCGACGCCGACACCACGCAGCGCCTGCAGGACTTGCGCACCCAGGGCGTGAAACTGGCCGCCGAGCTTGACGCCAATGTCCAACGGCAGCAGGCACTGGAGCAGGAGTGTCAGCAGTTGCAGGGCGCGATCGCTCAGTGGCGCGGCGAGCACCCCGAGCTGGATGACAGCGGCCTCGACCGCCTGCTGGCCATCGACGATGCGCAACTTGGCGCCCTGCGCCAGCAGCTGCAGCACGCAGAGAAAGCCATCGAGCAAGGCCGCGTGCTGCTGCAGGAGCGTGAACAGCGTCTTCAGCAGCATAACGCCCAGGCACAGGGCGAGCTGCCCGCCGACGACCTGGAGCAGACCCTGGCCGAACTCCAGCAGCACCTCAACGTTCAGGAACAACAGTGCGCCGAACTGCGCGCGCAACAGGCCGATGACCAACGCCGCCAGCAGGCGCACCAGGCCCTGGCCGCCGAAATCGAACAGGCCCGCGAGCAGTGGCAGCGCTGGGCGCGCCTGAGCACGCTGATCGGCTCGGCCTCCGGCGACGTGTTCCGCAAGATCGCCCAGGGCTACAACCTCGACCTGCTGCTGCACCACGCCAACGCCCAGCTGCGCCAACTGGCGCGGCGTTACCGCCTCAAGCGCGGTGGCAGCGCGTTGGGGCTGCTGGTGCTGGACACCGAAATGGGCGACGAACTGCGCTCGGTGCACTCGCTGTCGGGCGGTGAAACCTTCCTGGTGTCGCTGGCCCTGGCCCTGGGCTTGGCGTCGATGGCGTCGAGCACCCTGCGCATCGAGTCGCTGTTCATCGATGAAGGCTTCGGCAGCCTCGACCCCGAGTCGCTGCAGCTGGCCATGGATGCGCTCGACGGGCTTCAGGCGCAGGGCCGCAAGGTGGCGGTGATTTCCCACGTGCAGGAGATGCACGAGCGCATTCCGGTGCAGATCCAGGTACGGCGCCAGGGCAATGGCCTGAGTGATGTGGAGGTGTGCGGGTGATCCTTTACTCGTTCCGCCGTTGCCCTTGGGCCATGCGCGCGCGCCTGGCCCTGCGTTATGCCGGGTGCGAAGTGCAGGTGTGCGAGGTGGCGATGAAGCACAAGCCGGCCGAGTTGCTGGCCTTGTCGCCCAAGGGCACGGTACCGGTGCTGGATACCGGTAACGGTGTGCTGGAAGAAAGCCTGGACATCATGCGCTGGGCCCTGACGCGCAACGACCCACAGGACTGGCGCCTACAGGCGGACCCCGCTGCCGCGCAACAGGCCGAGCAGTTGATTGCCCGCAACGACAGCGAGTTCAAGGCGCAGGTCAACCTGTACAAGTATGCCGAGCGTTACCCTGACTATTCGCGCGAGCATTACCGCCAGCAGGCAGAAACCTGGCTGGCGGAGCTCGAGCAGCTGCTTGAGGGCCGGCCGTACCTGCTGGCCAATCACCCGAGCCTGACAGACGCCGCGCTGCTGCCTCTGATGCGCCAGTTTGCCGGGGTCGAACCGCAGTGGTTTGCCGAGGCGGCTTATCCGCGAGTGCGGAGCTGGCTGGAGGGGTGGCTGGCGTCTGAGCTGTTCAAAGCCGTCATGGCAAAATAGCTATCAACTTCGGCGCGGTAACTGTGGCCCGGAACCTGTAAGAGCGGCGGTGCGGCGACCCCACAGGTTCAGTGCTCACATCTGGATCAGTGGCTGTTCTTGCCACTCAACGCGGCATGAAAATGAGCACTCTGGCGCAGGTACTGCTCGGTATAGCTGTGGGTGGCGGATGCCTTGCTGCCGGTGTCGGCATGGGCATGCGTCGGCAGCACGACCGAGGCGGAAATGGCGGATGCGGCGATGACCGGGAAGAGATTGAAGTTCATGTGGGCTGACCTCGACTGCGGTGGTTTGACGGTGGCCCGAGTGGGCCTTGGGTCAAACTTACGCCGCTGAGGTCAGCCACAGAAATTCATTGCGGTGGTAGGGATTATCACGGCTATCGATAGTCACTCGATAAACTTCAGGTCCGAAGGCGCGTCCTGCGGCAAGGTCTGCACGGTTTCACCCAGCTTGCCCGTGCGCGGGTCACGGCGCATGACCACGATCTGGTTGCTCTTCTGGTTGGCCACCAGCAGGAAGTTGTCGCTGGGGTCGAGGGCGAACTCCCGTGGATGGTCACCCTCCACCGAACGCCGCTGCAGGAACGTCAGCTGGCCGTCGTCCTTGCCCACGCTGAACACCACGATCTCGTTGGCCGTGCCACGGTTGCTGGCATACAGGAAGCGCCCGTCCGCCGACAAGTGCAGGGCGCCCGCCGCCTTGGCTGCGGCGTCGTTCTGCTCGGTCAGCGGCAGGCGCTGGCGTTCGTGCAACGCATCGTCCTTGACATCGAACATGACTACTTCGGCGCTCATTTCCAGCGTCAGGTAGGCATGCCGCCCCTTGGCATCGAACAACAGGTGACGCGGGCCGCTGCCCGGCGGCAGCTCGACGGACGCTGGTATCGCCGCGCTGAGGGGGCGGTCGACGCTGGCGCCGTCGTAGCGGTAGATGAACACCTTGTCGGCGCCCAGATCGCTGGCATACAGGTGGCTGCCATCGGGCGACAGCACCACTGAATGCACATGCGCACCGCCCTGGCGCTCGGGGTTGACGCCACTGGGCTTGTGCCGCACTTGCTGCACCGCATCCTTGAGCTTGCCGTCCTTGCCCACCGGAAGCACCACCAGGCTGCCGCCCGGGTCGGGGGCGACGGCGTAGTTGGCGACGAACAGGTAACGCTGGTCGCGGCTCAGGCTGGCGTGGGTCGGCTCGTCGCCGCGGGTGGCCACCTGGTTGAGCGGGGTGATCTCGCCTTTGCTGCTCACGCTGAAACTGCTGGCATGGCCCTGCGGCGTTTCGTTGACCACGAACAACTGCCGCTGATCGGCCGAGAGCACCAGCCACGACGGGCTGACGTTCTTGACCACCTGCTGCGGCGCAGGGTTGATACGGCCGGCCTTGCTGTCGAACGTGTAGCGGTAGATGCCTTGGCTCGCGCCATCGGTGTAGCTGCCCACCAAAAGGGTGGCAGCCTGGGTATCGAGGGTTAGCGTCATGAGGCTAGCGGTCAGCAGGCTCGTCCAGGTCCGGTTCATCGTTCTCTTCATCCGGGGCGCGAAAGGCACTCATACAGACTAGACGATGCTGGCCCTGGGCATCGTCCAGTTGCCATTCATCACCTGCTGCGGTGGCGGCGGCAACCTGGTCGGTGGTGAAGGCCCAGCGGCGCAGCTGGCGGCCGTCCATGCATTCGACCGTGAGGCCGGTGTCGTCGAAGGTGAAATCGAAGGCGTGCAGGCCATCGATCAGCAGCATGTCGCAGGATGCGAGGGCAGTGGCGAGGGGGGACATGGGGGTACCAATTGGAAATGAGCCGGCATTATAGCCCTGGGGCTGCTTTGCAGCCCATCACCGGCAAGCCACCCCTACAAATCCGAATGCTTGCGCCGTACCTGTAGGCGCTGGCTTGCCAGCGATGGGCCGCAAAGCGGCCCCAACCCATCAATGGGCAAAAATCGACCCACCCTCCTTGCCCACCATCTTCTCGGGTTTGATCAGGAACCGCGCCAGCGCCGGCAGCAACCACAGCGCCCCGAACATGTTCCACAACAGCATGAAGGTCAGCATCAGGCCCATGTCGGCCTGGAACTTGATTGCCGAGAAGATCCAGGTGCACACACCAATCGCCAGGCACAGGCCGGTGAACAGCACTGCTTTACCGGTCGAGCGCAGGGTCTGGTAATAGGCCTCCTGCAACGGCAGGCCGGCGCGCAGGAAGCTTTCCAGGCGGCTGTAGATGTAGATGCCGTAATCCACGCCGATGCCCACGCCCAGCGCCACCACCGGCAAGGTGGCGACCTTGACGCCGATACCCATGAACGCCATCAGCGCATTGCCCAGCACCGATGTCAGCACCAGCGGCAGGACGATACACAGGGTGGCGGCAAACGAGCGGAAGGTGATCATGCACATCACCGCCACGCACAAGTACACCAGCACCAGGATGGTCAGTTCGGCCGACTTGATCACCTCGTTGGTGGCCGCCTCGATCCCGGCGTTACCCGCCGCCAGCAAAAACTGCAGGCCCTCCTTGTTGTGGCTGTCGGCAAACGCCTTGGCGGCGCTGGTGACGCGCTCCAGGGTTTCGGCCTTGTGGTCGTTGAGGAACACCAGCACCGGCGCCAGCGAGCAGTCGGCGTTGTACAGCCCGTCGGCACGGGCGATGGAGTTGTTGAGGATGTCCGGGTTGCGCGACAGGGTTTCCCATTTCAGGCTCCCCTCGTTCATGCCCTTGATCACCTGCTTGGACACCGTCACCAGAGAGATCGCCGACTGCACGCCCGGGGTGTTCTGCATGGTCCACATCAGCTCGTCGATCGGCGCCATGGTCGAGTGGATCGAGCAGCTCTCGGCCGGCGTCTTGACCATGATCACCAGCACGTCCGAGCTGGTGGAGTAGTTGCTGATGATGAAGTTGTTGTCCTGGTTGTAGCGCGAGTCCGGGCGCAGCTCCGGCGCGCCCTGGTCAAGGTCGCCGATCTTCAGGTTCTGGCTGTACCACAAGCCACCGGCGAAGGCGATCAGCGCCAAGGCAATGGAAACCGGCGCCACCTTGGCGCTGGCGAAGTTGGACAGCAGGCGCCAGAACGGGTGCTCGCGCGTTGCGTCCTTCTTGCTGCGCTCGATGGCCTTCTTGCTGATCCCCACGTAGGAAATCGCCACCGGTAGCAGAATCAGGTTGGTGAAGACGATCACCGCCACGCCGATCGAGGCCCCGATGGCCAGTTCGCGAATCACACCGATGTCGATGATCAGTAGGGTGATAAACCCCACCGCATCGGCCAGGATGGCGATCATCCCCGGCAGGAACAGCTGACGGAAGGTGCGCCGGGCAGCGGTCAGGGCGTTGTCGGCGTCGCTCGACTGCAGGGCGATACCGTTGATCTTCTGCACCCCATGGGAAATACCGATGGCGAAGATCAGGAACGGCACCAGCATCGAGTACGGGTCCAGCCCGAAGCCTACCGCGTGCATCAGGCCCAGCTGCCAGACCACCGCCACCAGGGTGGTGATGAGCACGGCGATGGTGCTGCGGATGCACCAGGTGAACCAGTACAAGAGGATCCAGGTGATGACCAGCGCCACGCCGAAGAACATCGCCACCATTACCAGGCCGTCGATCAGGTCACCGACCTTCTTGGCGAAGCCGACGATGTGCACCTTCACATTGGGGTTCTGTGCCTGGAACTTGTCGCGGATCTTTTCTTCCAGCAGGTGCGAGAACTGCTGGTAGTCGAGTTTGACCTGTTTGCCGGGGTCGTTCGGGTCGGGGTAGCTTTCCAGCAGTGGAACATCGACGATGCTGGACTTGAAGTTGTTGCCCACCAGGCGCCCGACCTGGCCGGACTTGAGCACGTTGTCGCGCAGGGTGTCGAGGCTGTCCTGCGAGCCGTTGTAGGTGTTGGGGATCACCTCGCCGCCAGAGAAGCCCTCCTCGGTAACCTCGCTCCAGCGCACGCTGGGGCTCCACAGCGACTTGAGGCCAGCGCGGTCGACGCCGGGGATGTAGAACACCTCGTCATGCACCTGCCGCAAGGTCTCCATGTAGTCCTTGTCGAAGATGTCGCCGTTGACCGCCTCGACCGAAATGCGCACGGTGTTGCCGAGGTTGGCCAGGTCGTTGCGGTGCTCCATCATCTGCTCGATGAACGGATGCTCCAGCGGGATCATCTTCTCGAAACTGGTCGAGGGGCGGATCTGCGTGGCCTGCCAGAACAGGAAGATGCTCACCAGCACGCAGATGGCGATGACCACCGGGCGATTGTTGAAGATCAGGCGTTCCAGCAGCGTGGCCTTGTCCTGGTGATGCGGGTGCATGGTAATGCTCTCTCGGCTGGTCATGGGCGCGCCCCTTCGGCAGTCTGGTCAGCACCCTCGGCGGTGGCCAGGTGCACACCACCCTGCCCCACCAGCAGCAGGCCACCGTTGGCCAGGCCACTGACACCGGCCAGGGCAATGCGGTCGGCACGGTTGTAGACGCTGAACGTCTGCCCGTCATCGACGCTGCGCAGCACACTGCCGCCATTGCCGACCAATGCCAGGCTGCCATCATCGAGAAGCGTAGCGCTTGCCAGGCCGAATTCGAGGTTGCCGCGCGCCGCCTTGAGCTCGATCGGTTGCCAGCTGTCACCGAAGTCGGTGGAACGGAACAGGTTGCCGCGCAGGCCATAGGCCAACAACGTGTGTGGCTTGGCGGTGCCGATCACGCCGAACAGCGAGCCCTCGTAGGGGCCTTCGACCTTGGCCCAGGTCTGGCCGTTGTCGCTGGAGCGGAACATGCTGCCCTGCTCGCCGACAATGAACAGGCCCGCCTCCTTGATCACGGCAATGCCGTTGAGGTGCAACTGGTCGGCGTTGTCCAGGCGTTCGGCGATGTTCTGCCAGTGCTGACCGCCATCACGGGTTTCCAGCAGAGCGCCATAGGCACCCACGGCAAAACCGTGCTGGGCATCGAGGAAGGTGACGTCGAGCAGCGGAGCTTCGCGGGAAAGGTCTTCGAACTGCTTGCTCCAGGTCGCGCCGCCATCGTTGCTGGCGAGGATCTGTGCATCGTGGCCGACCGCCCAGCCGCGTTTTTCGTCGAGGAAGAACACCGCCGTGAGCAGTTGCCGGGTGGGCACCCGGGCCTGGGTCCAGGTGTTGCCCTGGTCATCGGAGAACAGAATGTGGCCGCGATCGCCTACCACCACCAGGCGTTTGCCGGCATGGGTGGCATCGATCAGCAGGCTTTGGCTGGCCTTGGCCGATTCGGTCGAGTATTCGTCGGCTGCAGCGGCTTGCGCGCTGTCTGCCCACATGCCCAATGCCAGCGCCAGCACCGCGCCAGCCGCCAACGGCCAGGCACCACGCCTGGCCTGCGTCATCACCCGCTCCCTCATGACCATCCCCTGTTGTGTTCTTCTTGGTGGGTCTGTGCGTTGAAAAGCCTGTGTTAGAGGCTTGGTGGGATCGTATCGGGGAAGGATTAAACATTACAACGAATGGGACGTTATGTTTTGTTAACGCCAAAAAGCTGGGGCCGCTTTGCGGCCCATCGCCGGCAAGCCAGCTCCTACAGGTACAGCGCCGCCCTTGAACTGTGCGCTTTACCTGTGGGGGCTGGCCTGTCGGCGATGGGCCGCAAAGCGGCCCCGGGATTTGCCAGGCTTACATCAGGCTCTTGCTCACCACCTCATACACATCACTGGACAGCGCCCCGGAAGCGAGAATCCGCTCCAGCTCACCCTTCATCAGCGCCTGGCGCGCGTCGTCATACTTGCGCCAGCGGGTCAGCGGCGCCAACTGGCGCGAGGCAATCTGCGGGTTCAGCGCATTCAGCTCGATCACCAGGTCCGCCAGGAAGCGATAGCCGGAGCCATCGGCCGCATGGAAGTTGACCAGGTTCTGCCCGGCGAAGGCACCGATCAGCGCCCGCACCTTGTTCGGGTTCTTCAGGGTGAAGGCCGGGTGCTGCATCAGTGCCTTGACCCGCGCCAGCCCGCCCGGCAAGGCGCTGGCCGCCTGCACGCTGAACCACTGGTCCATGACCAGCGGGTTATCCTTGAAGTGCTCGGCGAAGGTTTCCAGGGCCTTGGCGCGTTCGGCCTCGAACGGCGAATTGACCAGCACCGCCAGGGCGGTCAGGCGTTCGGTCATGTTGTCGCACTGGTCGAACTGCTCCAGGGTTGCTTCCAGCACCTGCGGCTTGCCGCTCTGCATCAGGTACGACAGGGCAATGTTCTGCAGGCTGCGACGGGCGAAGTGCTCTGCCGCGGCGACGTAGGGGGTGTTGCGCGACACCTCGCGGTGCGCCTGGTAGCGCGCCCACAGGCCCTCGAACAGCTGCGCGGCGATCTGCTGGCGGGCGAACTCGCGGGCGGCGTGGATGGCGTCGACATCGGCCACCTGGCTGATCTCGGTGAGGTAAGCCTCGCCCGGCAGCGACAGCATCTCGGCAACCATGGCGGCGTCCAGTGACTCGTTGGCCAGAACGGTGCCCAGGGCGGTGATCAGGCGCTGATCGAGTTGCAGCGCTTCGCCACGCTGGTGCTGGCCGATCAGTTCCTGCAGCACTTGCACCGACAGCTGCTGGCCGGCTTCCCAGCGGTTGAAGCCGTCGCTGTCGTGCTGCATGAGGAACATCAGCTGGTCGCGGTCGTACGGGAAGCTGAGCTTCACCGGCGCGCTGAAGCCGCGCAGCAGCGAGGGCAGCGGCTTGGCCTGGACACCTTCGAAGGTGAAGGTCTGCTCGGCCTCGGTCACCGACAGTACGCGGCTGCTGCCGCCAGCAGCGGCCTCACCGGCCAGGTGCAGCGGCAGGTCGTTGCCGTTGGCATCCAGCAGGCCCAGTTCGACCGGGATCACGAACGGCAGCTTCTCGGCTTTGTCCGGGGTCTGCGGGCAGTGCTGGCGGAAGGTCAGGCTGTAAGTCTGGGCGCCGGCGTCGTAGGTTTCGCTGACGTCCAGGCGCGGCGTGCCGGCCTGGCTGTACCAGCGCTTGAACTGGGTCAGGTCTACACCGTTGGCGTCTTCCATGGCCTTGATGAAGTCGTCGGTGGTCACCGCCTGGCCATCGTGGCGCTCAAAGTACAGGTCGCTGCCCTTGCGGAAGCCCTCGGCGCCCAGCAGGGTGCGGACCATGCGCACCACCTCGGCACCCTTTTCGTACACGGTCAGGGTGTAGAAGTTGGAGATCTCGATGAAGCTGTCCGGGCGCACCGGGTGGGCCATGGGGCCAGCGTCCTCGGCGAACTGGTGGGTACGCAGGTAGGCGACGTCCTCGATGCGCTTGACCGTGCGCGAGTTCATGTCGGCGCTGAACTCGGCGTCGCGGAACACCGTGAAGCCCTCCTTGAGCGACAGCTGGAACCAGTCGCGGCAGGTCACGCGGTTGCCCGACCAGTTGTGGAAGTATTCGTGGGCGACCACGCCTTCGACGCGCTGGTGGGCGGCGTCGGTAGCGGTTTCAGCGCGGGCCAGCACGCAGCTGGAGTTGAAGATGTTGAGGCCTTTGTTTTCCATGGCGCCCATGTTGAAGTCGTTGACCGCGACGATCATGAAGATGTCGAGGTCGTACTCACGGCCGTAGACTTCTTCGTCCCAGCGCATGGACTTTTTCAGGCTGACCATGGCGTGGTCGCACTTGTCGAGGTTCTCGGGCTCGACATAGATGCGCAGCATCACATCGCGGCCGGACTGGCGCGTGAAGTTGTCTTCCACGCACCACAAGTCACCTGCTACCAGCGCGAACAGGTAAGCCGGCTTCTTGAACGGGTCTTCCCAGGTTGCCCAGTGGCGGCCATCCTCGGCCGGCCCGCTGCCGGTCGGGTTGCCGTTGGACAGCAGCACCGGGTAGCGATGCTGCTCGGCGATCACCGTGGTGGTGAAGGTGCTCATCACGTCCGGGCGGTCGAGGTAATAGGTGATCTTGCGAAAGCCCTCGGCTTCGCACTGGGTGCAGAACATCTTGCCGGACTTGTACAGGCCTTCCAGCGCGGTGTTGCTCTCGGGGTGGATCCTGACGCTGGTGTCGAGGGTGAAGCGCTCGGCCTTGGGGTGCAGGGTCAGGCTGTCGGCTTCGAGCTGATAGTCGCTCGCCTGCAGGTCTTCGTCGTCCAGCGAGGCGCGCAGCAGTTCAAGCTGCTGGCCGTCGAGCACCAGTGGCGGCAGGCCGGCACCGCGTGCCGGGTTGCGGCGCATGATCAGTTGCGCATGAACCAGCGTGTGGTCCTCGAACAGCTCGAAGGTCAGGTGCGTTTCGTCGATCAGGTACTCGGGCGCCTGGTAGTCCTTGAGGTAGATCACTTGCGGTTGTTCGGTACGCATGTGCAGGTCCTTTTTACTGGAGCACGGCCAACTGGTAGGCCGTGTACTTGCGAATATTGATCACGCCGGTGTCGAAGATCAGGTACTGGCCCTTGATGCCCAGCAGCGTGCCTTCAACCACCGGGTTCTTGTCGAGGTTGAAGCTGACGATCTTGGTCGGGTAGGCCTCGACCGGGTACTTCATCTGCACCACTTCAGCGTCGGGCAGCGGCTGGATCGCCTGCAGGCCGAAACGCGCCTGCAGTTCACGCAGGCCGTCGGCGCAGGCGTCGAAGATCTGTTCGCGAATGGCAACCAGGTCGAGCACCTCGGCGTCGCCCTTGAGCAGCGCACGCCAGTTGGTGCGGTCTGGCACCTGGCTGCGCAGCAGGTCTTCGACCAGGCCGGACTGCTGCCGGGTGGCCACGCGCATGATCGGCAGCGCCTGGCTGGCGCCCTGGTCGAGCCAGCGGGTGGGCAGCTGGGTGGCGCGGGTGATGCCGACCTTGACGCCCGACGAGTTGGCCAGGTACACCACATGGTCGGTCATGCAGAACTGCTCGCCCCACGACGGCTCGCGGCAGGTGCCGGCCTCGTAGTGGCAGCGTTCGGGGGCCATGATGCACACGTCGCACTGGGCCAGCTTGGTCATGCATGGGTAGCAGTAGCCCTGGCTGAAGCTGGTCTTGGTGCGCTTGCCGCAATGGCTGCAGTGGATGGCACCGAGGTACTCAAGGCGCAGGCGCTGGCCGATCAACGGGTTGACCGGCACCTGCGTGTCATCCAGGCGGAAGCTGTACTGCACCAGCGGTGCTTCCAGGCTTACCGCCATTTTGCTCAAAGAGCCACGAGCGAGTTCGATCAATGTACCGAGTCCGACTTGAACAGGATGTTGGCGATCGGCGCAGACTTCGACGCGCATTCCTGCGGGCCCATGTAACCGGTGCGCTGGTCTTCGGGCAGGTTCTGCATCTCCCAGGCGATCACCGCCTGCAACGACAGCTCCTTCTGCTCGGGGGTGAGCTTGCGGCCATCGGACCATTTGCCGATTTCCACGGCCGTTTTCAGGCTTTGGTAGATTTCCGGGGTGATGTTTTCGATCATTTGCGCGAACGTGGACATAGCGTCTCCTAAATCAAGCGGACAGTTTACGCCGGGCCACCATTCCACCCAAGAGGCCCGTCAGGCATCCGATGAGCAGCCCGCCGACATGGGCGGCATTGGCGATCTGGCCGAAACCGAGCTGGCCGACCACGCCGGTCAGGCAGATGACCAGCCAGATGAGCATCATGACCAGCACACCCTTGGGCAGGTTGAAGTGCGGGTTGGGCGCCAGCCACTGGTACAGCCACACATGGCCGAGCAGGCCGTACAGCACACCGGACAAGCCGCCGAACAGGCTCGGGCCGCTGGTGTAGTGCTGGGCGAGGTTGGACACCAGGCTGAACAGCAGTGTCAGGCCGGCCAGCAGCCACGGGCCCTGGCGCAGTTCGATGCGCTTGCCCAGCTCCCAGTACCACATGCCGTTCATGGCCAGGTGCAGCACGCCGAAGTGCAGCAGCATGGGCGACACCAGGCGCCACCACTGGCCTTCGGCAAGGCCCTGGGCCAGCGGGACGAAGTACAGGTATTCGCCCTGCACGCGGTAGTCGAGGAAGGTGAACCAGCTGATGGTGGTGAGGTTGTCGCCCAGGCGGGTGAGGCCGGCGACGATCAAACAGAGGAACAGGATGGCGGCGGTAACCTTGCAGGCGCGGGCCTGCTCGCCCAACGTCGGCCCTTTCGCAGGCAAGCCCTCTGCCACAGGGTCGCTGACCGCTTCGATGTCGGCGTTGCCGTCGGGGTAGCGCTGGTAGAGTTGAAGGACATCCGCGGCCATGGTTTCCGGGGCCCACAGCACCTGGACTTCGCCCTCCTCGCTGACCCGGTGCGGCACCTGCAGGCGCTGCAGCAGGTGCACGAAGCCACTGAGATCGACCGCAAGCGGCAAGCGCATCACTTCGACGATATTCATTGATTGCCCTGCGGTCGGTCGACGTCGACCCACACGAACTTGTGCGGGTCTATCCGGGTTTCATCATCCAGCCGATAGGCCACCATCTTGCCGTACAGCACCGCGCTGTAGTCCAGGCAGGCCAGGTTGCCGCGGATTGGCGCCGGGCGGCCGCTGCGCCAGTAATGGCCAACGAACAGCAGTGGCTCATCCTCGGCGTAGCGTAGCAAGGCGTTCTTTTCGGTGTGGCTGAGCGGCGTGCGGGCCACCTCGTCAGGCAGCGCGTCGGGCTGGAAGACGATGTCGCCGTAGGTTTTCGGGTCTTCTTCCCAAAACTTGGTGCGGAAGAAGGCGCGGGTCAGGCCATCGCCACCGGTCAGCGTCAGGCCGTCCGGCAGGCGCATGTCGGTGCCGCGCAACAGGCGGTTGCAGACCGTGGAGGCAAAGCTGCCGGGCACGGCCGATGCCTGGATGAAATGTTCATCGATGCGGCCGTCGGGGTATTGCTGGCGCAGCGGGTCGATCAGCCGCGGGTCCCAGCAAGCGTGCACCAGGCGGAACCGCCCGGCGTCTACAAACAGTGGCATGTCGTAGAACCACTGCAGGAAATCGTGCCAGTCGCCAGGGTGGTGGGCGAACTGGGTCAGGGTTTCGTCGATCAGGCGGGCATGGCGCGGCGTGTGCTCGCGCACGTAGGCCTTGCCACTGCCGGGCAGCGCCGGGGTTACCCAACCGAGCGCGTTGTACTCGTGGTTGCCCATGATGCAGAACGCCTGGCCGGCCTCGACCATGTCGTGGACGATGTGCAGCGCCTCACGGATGCGCGGGCCGCGGTCGACGATGTCGCCGAGGAACAGGGCTTGGCGCCGTGGGTGGCGCCAGACGCCGCCGATACGCGTGTAACCGAGGGCGTCGAGCAGGCGTTCCAGGGTCAATGCACAGCCGTGCACGTCACCGATGATGTCGAAACTTCGCGCCGGATCGAGCATCAGTCGTCCCTGCCTCCCAGGCGGCTGCCCCAGCCGAGCTTGGTGCGGCAGACCTCGTAGTAATTGTGGTCCAGCGGGTGGATCAGGCGCAGTTTTTGCGGTTTTTTGCTCACGGTAATGGTGTCGCCGGGCGCGCAGGTGAAGTGGTTCTGGCCGTCACAGGACACCTGCGGGTAGATCTGCAGGTCCTTGGACACCACGATCTTCAGCTCACTGTTGCCGTCCACCACGATCGGCCGGCCCGACAAGGTATGCGGGTACATCGGCACGATGACGATGGCGTCGAGCTTGGGGTGCATGATCGGGCCACCGGCCGACAGCGCGTAGGCGGTCGAACCGGTCGGGGTGGCGACGATCAGGCCGTCGGCCTTCTGGCTGCAGACGAACTGACCATCGATGTAGATCTCGAACTCGATCATCCGCGTCGACTTGCCCGGGTGCAGCACCACATCGTTGAGCGCATCACCCTGGCCGATGGCCTCGTGATGGCGACGCACCTCAGCCTGCAGCAGGAAGCGGTTTTCCACCAGGTAGTGGCCGTCGAGCACTTCGGCGACCTTCTCTTCCAGCTCGTCGGGGCGGATATCGGTGAGGAAGCCCAGGTTGCCGCGGTTGATCCCCAGCACCGGGATGTTGTGCCGGGCCAGGGCGCGGGCGGCGCCGAGCAGGCTGCCGTCACCGCCGACGACGATGACCAGGTCGCAGACTTCGCCCAGCAGCTTGCGGGTGGAGGTCTGCAAGCCGTGGCCAGGCAGGACTTCGGCGATGGTGTCCTCGAGGATCACGTGCAGGTGGCGCTCGAGGAGGAATTTTTTCAGTCGGCGAATGGTGTCGAGCACCTGCGAGCTGCCAAGGCGGCCGATGATACCGATATTGCGAAATTGCTCCATGGGGCTCCTGCGAGGCTCTGCGGCGGGTGACTATGCGCCGATTATGGCGAAACGACCGGGCAGCGGCAAACCGGCTATGCTCGCAGCATGATGCCTTTTGCCGAACTCCACGACCTGCCCCGCCAGTTGCGCCGCCCTGCCGTGCGCGACCTGGCCTGGACCCTGCTGTCGCCACCGCTGCTCAGCACACCGCCCTGCCCCCAGCGCCATCCGCTGGCGGGGAGCGCCTGGGCGGCGGATCCGCAACGGTTGAAGGCTTGGTTGCTGCACCTTGATAACGATGACCGACCGCTGCGTGAGCGGCTGGCAACCCTCACCAGCCGACGCCTGGGGCTGTACTACGAAGGTCTGTGGCAGTTCGCCCTGGGCCAGGCGCCCGGTGTCGAGCTGCTGTCGGCCAACCTGGCAATCCGCACGGGCGGGCGAACGCTGGGCGAGTTGGACATCCTGCTGCGCGATGCCGACGGCACCCATCACCTGGAGCTTGCCATCAAGCTGTACCTGGGGCCAGTCAACGGTCAAGGCCATGACCCCGGCCAATGGCTCGGGCCGGGTTGCCATGACCGGCTGGGCACCAAGCTTGCGCACTTGGCTGGGCATCAGTTGCCCATGTCGAGTGATGCGCAGAGCCGCGAGGCGCTGGCCGGGCTTGGCATTCATGAGCTTCAGGCACACGTGTGGTTGGGGGGTTACCTGTTCTACCCGTCGCCAGGGCACGCCGACCCGCCCATAGGGGCAAATCCGCTGCACCTGCGCGGGCGCTGGGTCCGGCGGCGGGATTGGCCGATGGCCGCCGGCGAACGCTGGCAGCCGCTGCCCCGTCACGCCTGGCTGGCACCGGCACGGGTTGAAGCGGATGTGTGCTGGGCGCCACCGCAGTTCGCCACGTGGTTACAAGCGCTGGAGCCACAAGCACCGGCGCAGATGCTGGTCAGGCTGGAAGCCGAAGATGACGGCGCCTGGCACGAAGCGGAGCGAGTGTTTCTGGTCGCCGATCAGTGGCCGATACCTACCTAGCGCAATGCATCTGCTCAACAAGCCGTTAGAGTTAGCCGTGAGCGCCGCCAAGAGCGCTACCATCGACCTGATGACGAGGACCCACCATGGTTTCAACTACCCCCGCGCCCCATTACGCGCGCCTTTCCATCGCCCTGCACTGGCTGATGCTGGTGCTGCTGGCGGCCGTGTACGCCTGCATCGAATTTCGTGGCCTGTTCCCCAAGGACAGCGCCGAACGCAACCTGATGAAAGACCTGCACTTCATGCTCGGCCTGACGGTATTCGTGCTGGTCTGGCTGCGCCTGGCGGTGCGCCTGAGCCGCCCCACCCCACCCATCCTGCCCAAGCCACCGGCCTGGCAGACCGGCCTCGCGCACCTGATGCACCTGGCGCTGTACCTGCTGATGATCGGGTTGCCGCTGGCCGGCTGGCTGATCCTCAGTGCCGCCGACAAGCCGGTGCCCTTCTATGGCCTGGAACTGCCGCACCTGATCGGCGCGGACCCGGACCTCGCGAAGTTCATCAAGGGCTGGCATGAGCGGGTGGCCACCTGGGGTTACTGGCTGATCGGCCTGCATGCGCTGGCAGGGCTCTACCACCACTACGTGCAACGTGACAACACGCTGCTGCGCATGCTGCCCTACAAATAACCGCGGCGGCCCTGCAGCCCGCCGGTGTGAAGGAAGATCAGCCGGGTGCCAGCAGCGAACAGCCCGGCCTGGGCCTGCTCACGCAGGGCCAGCAGGGCCTTGCCGGTGTAAAGCGCCTCCAGGGGAATGCCTGTGTGGTGCTCGGTTTCATCGATGAACGCCAGCAACTCATCATCGACCCTGGCAAAACCGCTGCGGCAGGCTTCATGGAGTTGGTAACCGCGCGTACCGGCCAGTTCCGCCACCGCTTGCGGCACACCATGACCCAATGGCACGGCCAGGGCGCCATGCACCGCATGCCGCCCCGCTTCGGCCAGCACCAGGCCAGCCAAGGTCGTACCGGTACCGGCGGCCAGCCACCAGGCGTGATAATCCGGCCAACCCAGCGCGGCGAGTTGCAACCTGGCCTGCTCGACGATCAGCGCGCAGCCCAGTGCCCCCTTCAGCCCACCCCCGCCTTCGGGGATGCAGTGCCAGCCGGGGTACCGCGCCTGCCAAGGCGCCCAGAAACCAGGCTGGTGACGGGCACGGTAGCCGCCATGGCCGAGCCAGTGCAGCTCCATGCCCAGCGCATGCAAATCACGCACGGTGGGGGTGTCCTGGGCATGGCCACGCAACAGGCCTGCGGTAGCGAAACCGAAGCGCTTGCCGGCGGCGGCCAGGGCATGCAGGTGGTTGGAGTGGTTGCCCCCCAGGCTGATCAGCCCCGGCGCGCGTGCTTCATGGGCCTGCAGCAGGTGGTGGCGCAGCTTGAACCACTTGTTGCCACTGATGAGTGGGTCGATCAGGTCCAGGCGCAGGATGGCAACTTCAATGTTGGCGCTTTCCAGCCATGGCAGGCGCAATGGCTGAAGTGGGGCATGGGGAAGGTCGAGGAAACAGCTGGACATGGATCGGTGCCTGATGCGAGGGCATCAGTCTATCAGTGAACACCCGGGGCCGCAGAGCGGCCCGGGTCTTCTATTTCAAAGCTCGGCAGCCAACCGCGAGCCCTGGTTGATCGCCCGCTTGGCATCCAGCTCCGCCGCCACATCGGCACCGCCGACCAGGTGCACCGACTGCCCCGCCGCCACCAGGCCGTCGTGCAGCTCACGCAGCGGCTCCTGCCCAGCGCAGATCACCACATTGTCCACCGCCAGCACGTGCGGCTCGCCGTCGCCTACACGGATGTGCAAGCCAGCATCATCGATCCCCAGATATTCGACGCTGTTGAGCATCTGCACCTGTTTGTTCTTCAACCCGGTGCGGTGGATCCAGCCGGTGGTCTTGCCCAGGCCGTCACCGACCTTGGACGCCTTGCGCTGCAGCAGGTACACCTGCCGGGCCGGCGCATGCGGTGCGGCCTTGATGCCCGCCACACCGCCACGCGCTTCAAGATCGGTATCGATGCCCCACTCCTTCCAGAACGCCTCGCGGTCCTGGCTGCTGGCCACGCCTTGATGCACCAGGTATTCGCAGACATCGAAGCCGATCCCGCCCGCGCCGATCACTGCAACCGCTTCACCGACCGCTTTGCGCTGCAGCAGCACGTCCAGGTAGCTGAGCACCTTGGCGTGTTCCACACCCGGAATCGCCGGGGTGCGCGGCGCGATGCCGGTGGCCAGGATGATCTCGTCGAAAGCACCTGCCAACAAGGCCTGTACGTCCACACGGGTGTTCAGGCGCAGGTCGACGCCGGTGCTCTTCACCTTGTTGCCGAAGTAACGCAGGGTCTCGAAGAATTCCTCCTTGCCCGGTACCCGTTTGGCCACGTTGAACTGCCCGCCGATCTCGCTCGCACTGTCGAACAGGGTTACCGCGTGGCCACGCTCGGCAGCCACTGTGGCCGCCGCCAGGCCGGCCGGGCCGGCACCGACTACCGCAATGCGCTTCACCGTGCGCACTGGCAAGTAATTGAGTTCGGTCTCGTGACAGGCGCGCGGGTTGACCAGGCAGCTGGTCAGCTTGCCGCCGAAGGTATGGTCCAGGCAGGCCTGGTTGCAGCCAATGCAGGTATTGATCTGGTCACTGCGCCCTTCAGCCGCCTTGTTGACGAAGTCCGGGTCGGCCAGGAACGGCCGGGCCATCGAGACCATGTCGGCATCGCCCTCGGCCAGCACCGCTTCGGCCACTTCCGGGGTGTTGATGCGGTTGGTGGTGATCAGCGGAATGCTCACCGCACCCCGCAGCTTGGCGGTGACCTTGCTGAACGCCGCGCGCGGCACCTTGGTGGCGATGGTCGGGATGCGCGCCTCGTGCCAGCCGATGCCGGTGTTGATGAGCGTGGCTCCCGCCCGCTCGATGGCCTTGGCCAGCTGTTCGATTTCGGCCCAGCTGCTGCCGCCCTCGACCAGGTCGAGCATCGACAGGCGGAAGATGATGATGAAATTCGGGCCTACGGCGTCGCGCACCCGGCTGACAATGTCCACGGCCAGGCGCATGCGGTTTTCGTAGCTGCCGCCCCAGCGGTCGGTACGGTGGTTGGTGTGGGCGGCGAGGAACTGGTTGATGAAGTAGCCTTCCGAACCCATGATCTCGACGCCGTCATAGCCGGCGCGCTGAGCCAGCACGGCGCAATTGACGAAATCGGCGATCTGCTTCTCGATGCCCGCTTCGTCCAGTTCCTTGGGTTTGAACGGGTTGATCGGCGCCTGGATCGCGCTGGGCGCCACTTGGCGCGGGCTGTAGGCGTAGCGCCCGGCATGGAGGATCTGCAGGCAGATCTTGCCGCCGGCAGCATGCACGGCTTCGGTGACGATGCGGTGCTTATCGGCCTCCTCCTCGGTGCTCAGCTTGGCCGCACCGGAATACACGCCGCCTTCGTCGTTAGGCGCGATACCCCCTGTGACCATCAGGCCGACGCCACCCCGGGCCCGCTCGGCAAAGTACGCCGCCATGCGCTCGAAACCGCCGGGGCGCTCCTCGAGGCCGGTGTGCATCGAACCCATCAAGGTGCGATTGCGCAGGGTGGTGAAGCCCAGGTCGAGCGGGGCCAGCAAGTGTGGATAGCGGTCGGCAGCCATGGAACGGTTCCCCATGTGGCGTGATCACGGAATGCGGGTGCCTCAACGGGCCCCGTCGTTTATCTGCCACCGACATTAAACAGCCGTTTGAACGCGCTCAATGATCGAAACTGACAACTTATTGATCCTCTCGCACAGCGGGACTACCCTAGAAGCCTTCGTTCCCCAAGGCGCTGTACCGCTACATGCGAAAACTACTGGCAGGCGCCCTGGCGCTGGTGATGATTGCCGCCCTGTGCGGCTACGGCTTCTGGACACAACAGCGCCCGGAAGGCCATTACCTGTCCGATCTACGTGTGGAACTGGCGCTCAACCATGGCGTGCCCGGCGAACGGGGCAATCTGCTGGGCGTCGAGCCACTGCTCTACCCCAATGACTACCAGAACCTGCAGCACCTGCATCGCAAGCTCTCGGCATACCTGCAACAAGCCCGTGCCCAGGGCCTGGTCGGCCCGCGCACGGTGGTGGTGTTGCCCGAACACATCGGCACCTGGCTGTGGGCGCGTGGCGAGAAGAACGAGCTGTATCAGGTCACCCACAGCCGGGAGGCCGAGCAATGGCTGGAGCTGAGCAACCCGCTGCGCTATGGCCTGGCCATGTTGCGGGCCAGCGGCGATGACCGCCGGGCCGACGCGCACCTGCGCATGAAGGCCCAGCAGATGGCCAGCGATTACCAGCAGCTGTTCGGCGGCCTGGCCAAAGAGTTCGGCGTGACGCTGGTGGCCGGCTCGATCGTGCTGCCTGCCCCGTATGTGGAAAAAGGTGTGCTGCACGCAGGCAGCGGCCCGCTGTTCAACAGCAGCATGGTATTTGCCAGCGATGGCTCACTGCTCGGCCAACCCCAGCGCCAGCAGTATCCCGACAGCGAGGTGCGGCGTTACATCCACCACGGTCGGCATTTCCCGCTTCAGGTCCTGCAGACCCCAGCCGGCCGCCTTGGCGTGCTGATCGGCAGCGACAGCTGGTACCCGGAAAACCAACGCCAACTGGAACAACAACAGGTACAACTGATCGCCAACCCGGTGTTTCTCAGCGGCAAAGGCAGCTGGGAAGCTCCCTGGCGCGGCAACCGGCACCAGGACGCCGCCGCCGAGTTGGCCCTGCAGCGCGGCGAAGTCAGCGAACAAACCGCCTGGCAACGCCTGACCCAAGCTGCTGGCAACGGCGTCAGCAGCATGAGCGTATTCATGCGTGGGCAGTTCTGGGAGCAGGCCAGCGACGGCCAGGGTTTCGCCCATCAGGCAGGCGAACTGCTTGCGGGGCCGCCCAGCCCCGGCGCCCGCTTGCTGAATGTGTGGCTATAAGCGTATGCCACGCCCACGTGTGCGCTTGGGCGACCTGTCGGTAGGCTTCGTCCAGCCCTTGGCCGAGGCCTTGCTCGGCCTGGGCCACGACCCACAGCCACTGCTGCACCGCTACGGGCTTGACGCCACGCGCCTGGCCGAAGCTGGCGCGCGCTTGTCGATCCCCCGCTACATGCACCTTGGGCATGCCGCCATCGCACAATGTGGCGAGCCCGCGCTGGGCCTGCACATGGGGCGCCTCAGCCGGCTGGCCCAGGCCGGCCTGGCAGGCGTCACGGCGGCCCAGGCCCCAACGCTTGGCGAAGCCGCACGTACATTGCTGCGCTTCGAGCCGCTGTATGCCGCCAACTACCGTGGCCATTCACGCTTTGAGGAAGATGCCCACGGGGCATGGCTGCGCTTCTATTCGATCAGCCCTTACAACGCGTACAACCGCTTCGTCGTCGACTCACTGCTGGCCGGCTGGCTCGCCCAGCTTGCAGCCCTGTCCACCGCACCTTTACAGGCCGAACGCCTGGAAATCGAATTCGAAGCCCCCGACTACGCCGCCCGATACCAGCCCTTGTGCAGCAGCCCAGTACAGTTTGGCGCAAACAGCAACCGCCTGCGCCTGAGCCGCGCCACGCTGGACCAGGCCAACCCGCAGCATTGCCCAAGCACGTGGCAGCACCTGCTGCAGCTGTGTGAAGCGGAAATGTTGCAACGTACACGGGTACGTAGCCTGGGTGAGCGCATCACCCACCTGCTTGGCCCGCTGCTCAATGGTGGCCGGGACCCAGACCTCGAAGAAGTGGCGCTATGCCTGCAACTGCCCACCTGGACCCTGCGGCGCAAACTGGCAGAAGAAGGTACCCGGTTTCGAGACTTGCTCAATGACACACGGCGCGACCTGGCCGAGGCCTACATCCGCGACACGGAATTGGCCTTTGGCGAAATAGCCTACTTGTTGGGATTTGCTTCGGCCGAGGCCTTCCAGCGCGCATTCAAACGCTGGACGGGCCTCACACCGGGGGAGTTCCGCCGCAGCCAGCGGCAGGTGGGTTAAAGCTCGGTGGCGTCGTCGGCCGGTTCCGGCGGGTCCAGCTCGTAGGCCTGAAACTCGAGCAGCTCTTCCTGATAGTCATCCATCGCCCTGCGTCCTCTTCACTCATTTATCTTCGTTGGTCATGCCTTCAACCTAAGCAGGCTGGATGAAGAAATGATGACAAGCTCATGAGTGATAAACGTAGCAGGTGCGTTGGAAGTTATCCCCGCTTATCTGTAACAGTGTCTGTACACGCTGACGCCCCTCAGAGCGGCGCAGGTGCTGCCTCGGTTGGCTGCGCATCCTGTCGCACCTCGATCGGTGCCGATTCCGAAGGCGGCGCCACAGGCTGTGAACCCTGGCTGTCATCCACCACCGGCGCAGCTGCGGCTTCACTGGCCGGGGCTATCGCTGCGGGGGCAGGTGCCGGTGCAGCGGGTGCCGTTTGCGCTACAGGTGCGCTCACAGGCGCCGCCGATACCTGCTCCGGCAGCCCAAGGTCAGGCGCCGGTTTTTCCGCCTTGGGTGCAGGTGCCTCGACCTTGGCCTTGCTGACCTTCTTCGGCTTGGGCAGGTAGCTTTCGACCAAGGCAAAATAGCGTTCATAGAACTGCGGCGCGGTGACCGTTTCGCTGGCAACTTTGACCATCGAATCGTCGCTGGAGCCGATCGGCATCGACACCGACCCCAATATGCCGACGCCAAGGCTGGCGGACGTGTTGGACTTCTTGAGTGCGTAGCGGTCCTGCAGCGCGTTGGCGAACATGGTCGAGCGCTGCTCGTCGCCGCTGTCGGGTGCGCAGGTCACGCTGAAGCTGATCTGCAGGTGGTTATCGCTGTTCTGCTGGAAGCTTTTGTTACCCGCGACCTGGCTAGAGCCGCTGCTGGTAATGATGTAACCCTGGCTCAGCAGCGCGCGCCGGGCGGCCTCACACGAACCTGCCTCGCTGACCGGGAAGCTGCGCGAATAAGTGCCCGAATCGTCGAAATTCTCATGCTCATAGATGGCGGCTTTTTTCGAGGAGCAACCGGACACGCCCGCCAGCACCAGGGCCAGCCCGAGCGCACCAAAGACGGATGATCTGGTCATTGCGAATTCCGGGTAAGTCGAGAGGCGTCTATTGTGCATCACAGCGCCCTTGCACTGGAACCGTTCATCAGTGAAGAGTCTGTCAGCATCGTGTAAAGCCTGGATGCGCAGGCGCAGAAACGAAAAAAGCGACCCGAAGGTCGCTTTCTCGTTTTGCTTCGAGGCGTTCATGGGGCCTCGAGGCGAAGATGGCGCAGCGGACGGGACTCGAACCCGCGACCCCCGGCGTGACAGGCCGGTATTCTAACCGACTGAACTACCGCTGCGTATCGCTCGGGCTTGCGCCCGGTTGAAACTGGGACCTTCCCTTCCGGCATGGGAGCCTCAGGGCAGGCACAAAAAAAGCGACACGATGATCGCTGTTTTTGTTGCTTCGAGGCGTTCAAGGGGCCTCGAAACGAAGATGGCGCAGCGGACGGGACTCGAACCCGCGACCCCCGGCGTGACAGGCCGGTATTCTAACCGACTGAACTACCGCTGCGTATCGTTCAGGCTTGCGCCCGATTGAAACTGGGATCGCCTCAGGCATGTTTGCCTTTGGCTGCAGATTGGTGCAAAGCACCCCTCTGTTACTGAAAAATGGCGCAGCGGACGGGACTCGAACCCGCGACCCCCGGCGTGACAGGCCGGTATTCTAACCGACTGAACTACCGCTGCGCAGTGTGGCTTATCAGGCCTTGTTCCTCTCTGGCTGTCAGCTTCTTGCGAAGCTTGCTGCACCAGGAACGCTCAGGAAGTGGTGGGTGATGACGGGATCGAACCGCCGACCCTCTGCTTGTAAGGCAGATGCTCTCCCGGCTGAGCTAATCACCCCCGCGATGTTGCTTGTTGCGTTTGCTTCGCTGAGGCCGCGAAATTTACGCAGGTACCGATGCTAAGTCAATAGCCCCATTGAATTTTTTTCAAAAAAAGCAAAAACAGAAAAGGGACCTTTCGGCCCCTTTCCCTTCCAGCATCATGCTCAGGTGTAGATCATCTTGCGGGTCATGCCGCCATCGACCACAAACTCCTGGCCGGTGACGAACGCTGCCTGGCGCGACAGCAACCATGACACCATGGCCGCAACGTCTTCCACGGTCCCTACCCTGCCCGTCGGATGCTGGGCATGGTCGGCTTCGGTCAACGGTTCGGCACGGCGCTGGGAAGGGTCACGCGCATCGATCCAGCCTGGGCTTACCGCATTGACGCGGATCTCCGGGCCCAGGCTCATGGCCAGGGCATGGGTCAACGCCACCAGGCCACCCTTGCTGGCCGCGTAGGCTTCGGTGTCTGGCTCGGACTGGCGGGCACGGGTCGAGGTCAGGTTGACGATCGCGCCATTGTGCGCCCGTAGGTATGGCGCACAGTGCTTGGCCAATAACATCGGGCCGTTGAGATTGACTGCCAGCACCCGGTTCCATTGCGCCAGGCTCAGGCTCTCGAGGGTCTGGTTGTGCGGGTTGGCGATGGCCGCATTGCACACCAGCGCATCCAACCGCCCGAACTGCCCAAGCACTTCGGAAACCCCGGCGCTGACCTGGGCTTCGTCAGCGACGTCCATGGTGATGAACCAGGCGTTGTCGCCCAGTGCCTTGGCGACCTTGGCGCCGCGCGGGCGGTCGAGGTCGCTGAGCACCACCTGCCAGCCTTCGCAGATCAACCAGGCAGCGATACCCAGGCCAATGCCGCGCGCGGCACCGGTTACCAGGGCTACCCGGCCGTTATGGCCCGGCCCGCCACCTTTCCAGTCGATCACAATGCAGCCAGCCCACGCGCAAGGTCAGCCTGCAGGTCGGCCACGTCTTCCAGGCCAACGGCAACGCGGACCAGGCTGTCGCGAATACCCGCAGCTTCACGCTCCTGCGGCGACAGACGGCCGTGGGAGGTGGTCGCCGGGTGCGCGATGGTGGTCTTGCTGTCACCCAGGTTGGTGGTGATCGAGATCACGCGCGTGGCATCGATAAAGCGCCAGGCGCCCTCCTTGCCACCCTTGACCTCGAAGCTGACCACCGCCCCGAAACCACTCATCTGGCGCTTGGCCAGCTCGTGCTGCGGGTGGCTTGGCAAGCCGGCGTAATGCACCTTCTCGATGCCGTCCTGCTGTTCCAGCCACGCAGCCAGCTGCTGCGCGCTTTCGCAATGCGCACGCATGCGCAGCTTGAGCGTCTCCAGGCCCTTGGTGAAGATCCACGCATTGAACGGGCTGAGGGTGGGGCCAGCGGTACGCAGGAAACCCACCACTTCTTTCATCTGCTCACTGCGCCCGGCCACCACGCCGCCCATGCAACGGCCCTGGCCGTCGATGAACTTGGTTGCCGAATGGAACACGATGTCGGCACCCAGCTTGAGCGGCTGCTGCAGCGCCGGGGTGCTGAAGCAGTTGTCCACCACCAGCATGGCGCCACGGGCGTGGGCCACTTCGCTGAGGGCGGTGATGTCGACCAGTTCGGCCAGCGGGTTGGATGGCGACTCGACGATCAGCAGCTTGGTATTGGCCTTGATGGCCTTCTCCCAACCCGCCAGGTCGACCAGCGGCACGTAATCCACCTCGACACCAAAGCGCTTGAAATACTTCTCGAACAGGCTGATGGTCGAACCGAACACGCTCTGCGATACCAGCACATGGTCACCGGCGCTGCACAGCGACATGACCACGGCGAGAATCGCCGCCATGCCGGTGGAGGTGGCCACAGCCTGCTCGGCACCTTCCATGGCCGCCAGGCGCTCTTCGAAGGCGCGCACGGTCGGGTTGGTGTAACGCGAGTAGACGTTGCCCGGGGTTTCGCCAGCAAAACGCGCGGCCGCATCGGCGGCCGTGCGGAAGACATAGCTGGAGGTCAGAAACAGCGCTTCGCTGTGCTCTGCTTCCGGTGTACGGTTCTGACCGGCGCGCACCGCCAGGGTGTCGAAACCGACACCCTCGAGGTCACTGTCCAGTCGCCCGGCATCCCATTGATCCGTCATGCCGTCACTCCCTGAATCAGTTGTTGTAAAGGTCGATGATCGCGCTGACCGCCTGGGTCTTCACCTTGGCCAGGTCATTACGGGCCTGCTCGATACGGTCGAGGTAGGCTTCGTCGATGTCACCGGTGACATACTCACCATTGAACACCGCGCAATCGAAGTGCTCGATCTTGATCTTGCCGCCACCGACCGAGTCGATCAGGTCCGGCAGGTCCTGATAGATCAGCCAGTCGGCACCGATCAACTCGGCCACCTGTTCGGTGGTACGGTTGTGGGCGATCAGTTCGTGAGCGCTCGGCATGTCGATGCCGTAGACGTTGGGGTAACGCACCGCAGGGGCCGCGGAGCAGAAGTAGACGTTTTTCGCGCCGGCTTCGCGGGCCATCTGGATGATCTGTTTGCAGGTGGTGCCGCGCACGATCGAGTCGTCCACCAGCATCACGTTCTTGCCGCGGAATTCCAGCTCGATGGCGTTGAGCTTCTGGCGGACCGATTTCTTGCGTGCAGCCTGGCCCGGCATGATGAAGGTACGGCCGATGTAGCGGTTCTTGACGAAACCTTCGCGGAACTTGACGCCCAGGCGGTTGGCCAGCTCCAGCGCAGCGGTACGGCTGGTGTCCGGGATCGGGATGACCACGTCGATGTCGTGCTCCGGGCGCTCGCGCATGATCTTGTCGGCGAGCTTCTCACCCATGCGCAGACGTGCCTTGTACACCGAGATACCGTCGATGATCGAGTCCGGGCGGGCCAGGTAGACATGCTCGAAGATGCACGGCTGCAGTTTCGGGCTCTGCGCGCACTGCTTGGTGTACAGCTGGCCTTCTTCGGTGATGTACACCGCTTCGCCCGGCGCCAGGTCGCGAATCAGGGTGAAACCGAGCACGTCCAGGGCAACGCTTTCCGAGGCGATCATGTACTCGACGCCTTCGTCGGTGTGACGCTGGCCGAACACCACCGGGCGAATGCCGTTGGGGTCGCGGAAACCGACGATGCCGTAGCCGGTGACCATCGCGACCACCGCGTAGCCGCCGACGCAGCGGCTGTGCACGTGGGAAACCGCGGCGAACACGTCTTCTTCGGTCGGCTGCAGTTTGCCGCGCACTGCCAGTTCATGGGCGAACACGTTCAGCAGCACTTCCGAGTCGGAATTGGTGTTGACGTGACGCAGGTCGGATTCGTAGATCTCCTTGGCCAGCTGCTCGACGTTGGTCAGGTTGCCGTTGTGCGCCAGGGTGATGCCATACGGCGAGTTGACGTAGAACGGCTGGGCTTCGGCCGAGGTCGAGCTGCCTGCAGTCGGGTAGCGGACGTGGCCGATACCCATGTGGCCTACCAGGCGCTGCATGTGGCGCTGCTGGAAGACATCGCGCACCAGGCCATTATCCTTGCGCAGGAACAACCGGCCGTCGTGGCTGGTCACGATACCGGCAGCGTCCTGGCCGCGGTGCTGGAGGACCGTAAGCGCGTCATACAGCGCCTGATTGACGTTCGACTTACCGACGATACCGACGATGCCACACATGCGACGCAACCCCTACTTTGATGAAACTTGAGTGAATAGCGCTCAAGGCTTTGCAGGCCCGAGCAACTGTTCCTTGAACGGAAGATCAGCCGGAGTGCTGATCATCCCACTGGACATCCACTGGCTGGAGAAACCCAGAATCAGGTTTTTGGACCAGTCAGCGACCAATAGAAATTGTGGTATCAGGCGAGATTCCTGCCACCAGGTATCCTGTTGCACCGGCCCCAGGCTGAGCAGGCCGATGGCCACCACTACCAGCATGGCCCCGCGCGCAGCGCCGAAGGCCATGCCGAGAAAACGGTCGGTACCAGACAGCCCGGTCACACGGATCAGCTCGCCGACGAGGAAGTTGACCATTGCCCCCACCAGCAGGGTGGCGACGAAAAGAATGGTGCAGCCGGCGATGATGCGCATCGACGGGGTCTGGATATAGCTTTCAAGGTACACCGAGAGCGACCCGCCGAACATCCAGGCGACTGCGCCGGCAATGATCCAGATGAGCAGAGACAAGGCTTCCTTGACGAAGCCGCGCTTGAGACTGATCAGTGTGGAAACGGCGATGATCGCGATGATCGCCCAATCAACCCAGGTAAATGCCACGGTGCTGCCTGCAGACGTTTGAGGCGGCGCATTTTACCAGAGCGCAAGGCTGTGGGTAAGCAGAATGTCAGGTCGTTTGGCAGTGCCTTGTTTGCGCCGCAAGCCCACTCCCACGGGCTTTTCATGGACTCTGAAGTCAGGAAAACCCGTGACAGCAACGCGGCGGCGACCCGCCTCAAGCCTCAGCCGCGCTCCGGCTGAAAGCGCACCACGAACCCCTTGAGGTTCTGCTTGCGGTTGATCGCATCGCGCACGCGCTCAGCCTCGGCGCGCTCGATCAACGGCCCGACGTAGACCCGATTCATGCCACCGGCCGAACGGATGTAAGCGTTGTAGCCCTGGCTACGCAGCGTATTCTGCAGACTTTCGGCACCGGCACGGTTGGACAGGCTGGCCAGCTGGATCGACCAGCTGACCGGCAAGCCGTTGGCGTCGATCTTCGACGGCGTACCTGCTGTAGCCGCGGGCTTCGCAGCCGGCGGGGTTTCGACCTTCGGCGCCGGGGTTGGCACAGGCGTTTGCGGCTTGGGCTGAACCTGCGCCTGGGTCTGCGGGGAAGGCGCGATTGGCTGGCTTGGCGTGGTGACCGGCGCGGTGGACTCGTTGACTACCACGGGCGGCTGTTCGGGCTGCTGCGGCTCTTGCGGCAGGGTTTGCGGGTCGGGCACGGCAACCGGGTCCACCTTGACCTCAGGCAGCGTCGGCATTGCCGGCGCCTGCGGGGCTTCGACGCGCACCTGGCGCATCTCGTCCTCGCGGGTGAACAGCATGGGCAGGAAGATCACCGCCAGCGCCACCAGCACCAACGCACCCACCATGCGCTGTTTCATCCCTTTATCCAGCACTGCCATCTACTCACCCCTCCAGGGCCTGCCGCCCCAGCCATTCCAGGGCCTCGGCGACACAGAAAAACGAACCGAACAGCAAGATCTGGTCATCTGCCGTTGCCTGCGCGCATTGCCCCTCAAGGGCTGCGTCGACACTGGCATAAGACTTCACCGCAACGCCGAGGTTCGTCAAGGCGCCGGCAAGCTCGGCGGCCGGACGGCTGCGAGGCGTTTGCAGAGGCGCTACCGCCCACACATCGACCAGCCCCTGCAGGGGCTCAAGAACGCCACTCAGGTCCTTGTCGGCGAGCAGGCCGAACACCGCCAGGCGGCGCCCTTTGAGCGGCCGCGCCGACAGGCGACGGGCAAGGTATTCTGCGGCGTGGGGGTTATGCCCGACATCCAGCAGCAGCTCTATGCGTTTGCCTTGCCAGTTGACCATACGGCGGTCCAGACGCCCGGTGATGCGGGTATCGAGCAACGCCTGGCGAATCTGCCCGGCATCCCAAGGCAGGCCCATCAACAGGTAAGCCTGCAGGGCCAGGGTGGCGTTTTCCATCGGCAGGTCGAGCAACGGCAGATCGCGAAGCTCTACCTGCACACCGTCGGCCGTGGTTCCACGCCAGTGCCAGCCGCTTTCGGCGCTGGCCAAGTCGAAATCGCGGCCCCGCAAAAACAGCGGCGCCGCCAGCTCGAGCGCCTTGTCCAGCAGCGGTTGCGGCGGATCCAGGTCACCGCACAGCGCCGGTTTGCCCTGGCGGAAGATGCCGGCCTTCTCGAAAGCCACCAACTCACGGGTATCACCCAGGTAATCGACATGGTCGACGCCGATGCTGGTGACCAGCGCCAGGTCGGCATCGACCACGTTCACGGTGTCCAGACGGCCACCGAGACCCACTTCAAGCACCACGGCATCGAGCCCGGAGCGATGGAACAGCCAGAAGGCCGCCAGGGTGCCCATTTCGAAGTAGGTCAGGGAAATGTCGCCCCGCGCCGCCTCGACTGCGGCGAAGGCTTCGCACAGCTGCGCATCACTGGCCTCTTGGCCGTCGATCAGCACCCGTTCGTTATAGCGCAGCAGGTGTGGCGAGCTGTAGACGCCAACCTTCAGGCCCTGGGCGCGCAGCATCGACGCCACGAAGGCGCAGGTCGAACCTTTACCGTTGGTGCCAGTAACCGTCACCACGCGCGGCGCCAGCTTGCCCAGCGCCAGCCGGGCAAGCACCTTTTGCGAACGTTCCAGCCCCATGTCGATGGCCGACGGGTGCAGTTGTTCGAGGTAGGCGAGCCATTCGCCCAGGGTTCTTTCTTTCATCACGCGACCGCAGCGGCCTCGCGTGCCTGCTCTGGCGTTTCCTGGCCAGTCATCTGCGCCAGCAGGCGGGCCAGACGCGGACGCAGTTCACCACGCGAGATGATCAGGTCGATGGCACCGTGCTCCAGCAGGAATTCGCTGCGCTGGAAACCTTCCGGCAGTTTTTCGCGAACGGTTTGCTCGATCACACGCGGGCCGGCAAAGCCGATCAGCGCCTTCGGTTCACCCACGATCACGTCGCCGAGCATGGCCAGGCTGGCAGAAACACCACCGTAGACCGGGTCGGTCAGCACGGAGATGAACGGGATGCCTTCTTCACGCAGGCGCGCCAGCACCGCCGAAGTCTTGGCCATCTGCATCAGCGAGATCAGTGCTTCCTGCATACGCGCACCACCGGAAGCCGAGAAGCAGATCATCGGGCAGCGGTTTTCCAAGGCGTAGTTGGCGGCGCGAACGAAACGCTCACCGACGATGGCGCCCATCGAGCCACCCATGAAGGAGAATTCGAAGGCGCTGACCACGATCGGCATGCCCATCAGGGTGCCGCTCATGGAAATCAGGGCGTCTTTTTCGCCGGTCTGCTTCTGGGCGCCGGTCAGGCGGTCCTTGTACTTCTTGCCGTCACGGAACTTCAGGCGGTCGACCGGCTCAAGCTCGGCGCCCAGTTCGGCACGGCCTTCGGCGTCGAGGAAGATGTCGATACGCGCACGTGCGCCAATGCGCATGTGGTGGTTGCACTTGGGGCAGACATCCAGGGTCTTTTCCAGCTCCGGACGATACAGCACGGCCTCGCAGGCTGGGCACTTGTGCCACAGGCCTTCTGGCACCGAGCTCTTCTTCACCTCGGAACGCATGATCGAAGGGATCAGTTTGTCGACTAACCAGTTGCTCATGCTCTATTTCTCCAGTATTGACGGGCGGGGACCGGTCTGGCCGGCCATGCCCTGCCCTTTGAGCTCAAATTCTTCTATGAAACGATGACGGCTCGGCCACAGGGGCTGCCTGTGTACCGCGCCGCCTTCAATGTGTGCGTCGGCTGCCCGGCATGCCGGCAGCCACCCCGCAGGGCTGCGATAGCTATGGACGATGGCGCGCAGCCAGCCGTCACATCTGGCATCACGCCTGTTTTACCGCTTGCATGAACGCTTCGATCTTCGCAGCGCTCTTGATGCCTTTTGCCTGCTCGACACCACCGCTGACATCCACCGCGTACGGCCGCACCTGGGCGATGGCCTGGCCGACGTTGTCAGCCGACAACCCGCCGGCAAGAATGATCGGCTTGCTCAGCCGTGCCGGCACCAGCGACCAGTCGAACGCCTCGCCGGTACCACCAGGCACGCCGGCGACATAGGTGTCGAGCAGGATCCCACGGGCACCGGAATAAAGCTGGCAAGCGGCCTCCAGGTCGTCGCCCGGGCGCACCCGCAACGCTTTGATCCAGGGCCGGTGATAGCCCTCGCAGTCGGCCGGGGTTTCGTCGCCGTGGAACTGTAGCAGGTCCAGCGGCACCACCTCGAGGATCTCGTTGAGCTCGCAACGCGAGGCGTTGACGAACAGGCCTACAGTGGTCACGAACGGTGGCAGCTCGGCGATGATCGCCCGCGCCTGGCGCACGTCAACGGCACGCGGGCTCTTGGCATAGAAAACGAAGCCGATGGCATCGGCACCCGCCTCGGCGGCGGCCAGTGCGTCTTCGATGCGGGTAATCCCGCAGATCTTGCTGCGAACGTTGCTCATGGACTGCAAACCTTGAGAGACCGTGAAAGTGCCCGATGGTAGCAAAAGCCTTTTGGCCCGTCAGTCGGCCAACGCCTCATAGCCGGTCAGAAAGTGTGGCCCGATATAACGCCGGGGCAGTTGGAACTCCTCCGGGTATTCCACCTGCACCAGGTACAGGCCGTACGGGTGCGCCGTCACACCGCCTTCGCGGCGGTTGCGCCCCTCCAGCACCTCACGGGCCCAGGACGCTGGGCGTTCGCCGGCACCGATGGTCATCAACACCCCGGCAATGTTGCGCACCATATGGTGCAGGAACGCCGTGGCGCGCACGTCCAGTACGATCATCTGGCCGTGGCGGGTAACGCGCAGGTGATGGATATGCTTGATCGGCGACTTGGCCTGGCACTGGCTGGCGCGGAAGGCACTGAAGTCATGGGTACCGAGCAGGTACTGCGCAGCCTGCGCCATGCGCTCGACATCCAGCGGGCGGTGGTTCCAGGTCACCTCCTCGGCCAGGTGCGCCGGGCGGATCGGGTCGTTGTAGATGACATAGCGGTAGCGCCGGGCGGTGGCCTTGAAGCGGGCATGGAAGTCCGCCGGCATCGGCCGCGACCAGACCACACTGATGTCGTGGGGCAGGTTGAAATTGGTACCGAGGGTCCAGGCACGCTCGTCGCGAACGGCGCGGGTATCGAAATGCACCACCTGCCCGCAGCCGTGCACGCCCGCATCGGTACGCCCCGCGCAGAGTACGGAGATCGGCTCGTTGGCGACTTTCGACAGGGCCTGCTCCAGCGCCTGCTGGACACTCGGCACGCCACTGGCCTGACGTTGCCAGCCGCGGTAGCGCGAGCCCTTATATTCCACCCCCAGGGCAATGCGGGTGAAGCCTGCGGCGGCCGATTCGGAGGCAGCGGTGTCGATGATGTCCAAGAGCATGAAACCTGTGGGGAATACGGAATGGCGGGGATTATAACGACAACGGCAGCCTTGTTGGGCTGCCGTTGGTTGTTGCGCTGTCAGCCTCAGACCAGCCGCGAGAGGATGTCCTCGGCTTCCTGGCGCTGGGTGTCGTCGCCATCCTTGACCACTTCGTCGAGGATATCGCGTGCACCCTGGTGGTCACCCATGTCGATGTAGGCACGCGCCAGGTCGAGCTTGGTGGCCACTTCATCGCTACCGGAGAAAAAGTCGAAGTCCAGGTCGTCCAGAGGTTCTGGCTCCTGCGCTGCGTCTTCGGCGGTGAAGTGCGGCTCCAGCGACGGCGATTCCAGGCTCTGCGACAGCTTGTCCAGCTCGGCGTTGACGTCGTTCAGTTCCGAAGCAAAGTTCTGGGCGGCCGGCGACTGGTCATCCAGCGACAACGACAGGTCGAAGTCTTCCGGCATTTCCAGTTCGGAAATCGGATCGAACTCCGGAATGGAATCGAATGCTGCCAATTCGGCGGCAACATCTACTGGCGTGTCGTCAACAGCCTCGGTGACGCTGGGCTCGCCGATGTCCAGATCGAAGTCTGCCAGGTCGCCCACGCTCTGCGGCTCGGCCTGAGCCTGCGCCAGTAAGGCCTCGAAATCGGCATCGGCGTCGGACTCCACGGCGCTTGCCGGGGCAACCGGCTCGATACCCGCCTGCAGCTCCATCAGATCGGCGTCATCCAGCACAGGCGGCTCGGTAGCGTTCACCGGCTCCTCGTCGCCAAGGCTCAGGTCGAAGGCACTGTCCAGGTCGCTGTCGTCGAGGGCCGGCGTTTCCACGACGGCCTCGGCAGGCACTTGGCCAGGCTCAGGTGCCATGACAGGCTCGGCCTCGGTGACGGCCTCCTCTGGCTGTGGCTCAGCCTCAGGCTCGGGCTCAGCTGCGAGCTGCGCCGACGCTTCAGGCTGATCGTCCAGCAAATCCTGTACGTACTGCTCGTCCAGTTCGGCGGCCAGCGCAGCAGCCCCAAGGCCCGCCGCAGCGACGCCAAGCATGGCTGGGTAACGCGCCTTGAGCCCGTCGACCTGCGCGGTGTTCGCTTCGTTGCCGGGGAGCTTGCGCTCCTGCTCCACGAACGCGCTGTGATCACCCTGGCGCGCATAAACTTCCATCAGTTTAAGGCGCAGGCTGTCCTGCTCAGGCTGCGCCGCGACTGCAGTTTCCAGCAGGTCGGCGGCGTGGTTCAGCCGGCCATTGGCCAGGCAGTGATCGACTTCAGCCAGCAGCTCAGCATTCGGGTCCTGGGCAACGACTGGCACTGCATCCGCGGCGTCTGGCGTGGCCGATTTTTCGGCGGCAACCGCTGCTGCAGCCGAAGCGGCTACCACGGCCGGCGACAACGTGTCGCCAGGCGCCGGCGTATCCAGTTCGTCGAAGCTGCCCGCAGGTAGGTCGAGGTCGGGGTTGCGCTCCTCCTCGGCCAGCGCTCGCGCCATGCGCAGGTGCTTTTCGGCTTCCTGCTGGGCTTTGCGCTTGCGTGCCAGCAGCAACAGCAGCAGCAACAGCACGAGGAATGCGGAGCCTGCGATCAGGCCAAGCACCACCGGGTTGCCCAGCATCTCGTCGAAGGCACCCTGCTGCTCGGCGGCAGGTGCAGGCTCGGTGGCGGGCGCAGGAGCAGGCGCGGTATCCACGGCCGCGGGGGCTGGCTGCACGACGGGTTCGGCTGCGCTGGGCTGGGCATCCGGGGCAGTTGCGGCAGTTGCGGCAGTTGCGGCAGGCGCTACGGGGTCAGTGGCACCCTGTGCTTGCAGGCGAGCCAGCTGGTCATTCTTCAGCTGGATCAACTTCTGCAGCTTGTCCAGCTGGCTCTGCAGGTCGGTCATCCGGCTTTTGAGTTCATCATTGTCACGACGGCTGGTGTCGAGGCTTTCCTGGGCCACGGCCAGCTTGTCGTTGATCGCCTTGGCATCCGCGCCGGCCTGGTTGCCCGGGCTGACCAGGCGCAGGTTGTCGCCCTGGGCGATACGCTCGGGCGCCGCATCGGCGGCGCCGCGGCGGGTAGCATCGAGCTGACGGGCACGCGGGCCCAGGCGCCGACCTTCACGCCAGGCCGCGTACTGCTCGGCCACTTCGCGATTCGCCTCGCCCTGGGGAATGTTCTGTACCTGCTGCTGATCGGGCAGGCGCAGCACCTGGCCAACCTTCAACTGGTTGATGTTGTTGCCGATGAAGGCATCAGGGTTCAGCGCCTGGATGGCGATCATGGTCTGCTGCACCGAGCCGCCACCCTGGGTGTTGCGCGCGGCAATCTGCCACAAGGTATCGCGGCGTTTGGTGGTGTAACTGCCAGCACTGCTGGTCGCAGGGTTTACATTGGCTGCGGCAGGCTGCTCGCCCTGGGCCTTGGCCTGGTCGAGCAGGACGTTGTAATCGCGCAGCAGGCGGCCCTGGGGCCACATCACCTGGACCAGAAACTTGACCACCGAACCAGGCAGCGGCTGGCTGGAGGTAACCCGCAGCACGCTCTTGCCGTTGGGGTTGATCACAGGTGTGAAGGTGAGGTCCTCGAGGTAGGTTGGATAATCCACCCCGGCCTTGCTGAACTCTTCCGGCGGCGCCAGGCTTGGCGCCACTTCGGCAGCGGTGAGGTCGCGCACATCGAGCAATTCGATCTCGGCGTCCAGTGGCTGGTTCTGCGCCGACTTGAGCGTCAGCTCACCCAACCCCAGGGCATTCGCCATGCCAGACGACAGCGCCGACGCTGCCGCCATGGCCAGAACCAGTTTGCGAATTCGAAGCATGACCTCTTCCCTTGTATGAATCGTCCTGAAAACCCGCATGCGGTGTAGGACAAAAAGTGCCTGGCAGTATCTTTTACGCCATGTGTTTAATCAACAATTGCGCCACCTGCACGGCGTTGAGTGCGGCGCCCTTGCGCAGGTTGTCGGTGGTCAGCCACAGGTTGAGCTGCTGGTCTTCATCAACACCATGGCGTACACGACCAACATAGACCACGTCTTGCCCTACTGCGTCACCTACCGGCGTCGGATAATCGTCGCACGCCACCAGTTCGATGCTGCCGGCACGCTCCAGCGCAGCATTGACGGCCGCCAGATCTACCGGTTTACGGCTTTGCACCGCCACACTGAAGCTATCGCCGAAAAACACCGGGACTTGAATGCAGGTCACGGAAATCTTCAGTTCTGGCTGCCCCAGCAGCTCGCGCAGCTCGCTGACCAGGCGCCGCTCAAGCCCGGCATGCCCCTGCTCGTCCACCGCACCGACCTGAGCCAGCAGGTTGAACGCCACCTGGCGGTCGAAGAAGCGCGGCTCCAACGGACGGGCATTGAGCAGCTCGGCAGTTTGCCGGGCCAGTTCGCTGACCGCTTCGCGGCCCTGAGCAGATACCGCCAGGGCGGCCATGACCTGCACCCGCTCGATGTCCAGCAGCCCCTTCAGCGGTGCCAGCGCAACCGCCAGGGCGACGGCTGCAGAGCCAGGGCTGGCAAGGCGTGCAGGCAGTTTCAGGTTGGCGATACGCTCGGCATTGGCTTCGGGCACCACGGCAATGGCGTCATCGAGGCCGCCGGACAGGTCGATGACCGTGCAGCCTGCCTGCTGGGCCTTGCTGGCGAAGCTGCGGCTGACGGCAGGGCTGGCGGCGAAGAAGGCGAGTTTGACCTGGGCGAAATCGAAACTGTCGACTTCACGCACCTTGATCTTCTTGCCAGCGAACATCACGCTGCTGCCCGCCGACTCCATGCTGGCCAGCAGGTGCAGGGTCGCAACCGGAAAATCCAGCTCTTCGAGGATCTGTACGAGGGTTTCACCGACGCTACCGGTGGCGCCAACGACGGCGATGTCCAGGGGTTGGGTCATGGAGGGGATCCTTTTGCTGAAACGGCGGGGGGCGGCACTTTACTCGGATTGTAGAGGTTTGTCTGTGCTGGCCTGTTGGCGAGCTGGCATAAAAAAACCCGCGCTGTCTCCAGCGCGGGTTTGTGGATCAACGCAAGACGATCAACGCTCCAGCAGAATCCGCAGCATGCGACGCAGCGGTTCGGCAGCGCCCCACAGCAGCTGGTCGCCGACGGTGAACGCGCCCAGGTACTGGGAACCCATGTTCAGCTTGCGCAGGCGGCCGACCGGAATGTTCAGAGTGCCGGTGACATTGGTCGGGCTCAGCTCCTGCATGCTGATTTCGCGCTGGTTCGGCACCAGCTTCACCCATGGGTTGTGCTGGCTGATCATGCCTTCGATGTCGGCCAGCGGCACATCCTTGTTCAGCTTGATGGTCAGCGCCTGGCTATGGCAGCGCATGGCGCCGATGCGCACGCAGATGCCATCGACCGGGATCGGGCTCTTGAAGCGGCCGAGGATCTTGTTGGTTTCGGCCTGGGCCTTCCACTCTTCACGGCTCTGCCCGTTCGGCAGTTCCTTGTCGATCCACGGGATCAGGCTGCCCGCCAGCGGCACACCGAAGTTCTCGGTCGGGTAGGCTTCGCTGCGCATGGCCTCGGCGACCTTGCGGTCGATGTCGAGGATGGCGGCGGCCGGGTTGGCCAGGTCATCGGCCACGGCCGCGTGGGTGGCACCCATCTGCTTGATCAGCTCGCGCATGTTCTGCGCGCCGGCACCGGAGGCTGCCTGATAGGTCATGGCGCTCATCCACTCGACCAGGCCGGCTTCGAACAAGCCACCCAGGCCCATCAGCATCAGGCTGACGGTGCAGTTGCCGCCGATGTAGTTCTTGGTACCGGCATCGAGCTGCTGGTCGATCACCTTGCGGTTGACCGGGTCGAGCACGATCACTGCATCGTCCTGCATGCGCAGCGACGAGGCAGCATCGATCCAGTAACCCTGCCAGCCGGCTTCACGCAGCTTGGGGAAGACCTCGTTGGTGTAGTCGCCGCCCTGACAGGTCAGGATCACGTCGAGGGTCTTGAGTTCTTCAATCGAATAAGCGTCCTTGAGCGGAGCAATATCCTTGCCCACACTCGGCCCCTGGCCACCGACATTCGAGGTGGTGAAGAACACCGGCTCGATAAGGTCGAAATCCTGCTCCTCCAGCATCCGCTGCATGAGCACGGAACCGACCATGCCGCGCCAACCGATCAGACCTACACGTTTCATCGCAACTACACCTTTGCTAAAAGTGGGCCGCCACCGACCAAAAACGGTGGCGGGCCAGAGAGATTACAGATTCCGCAGCGCTGCGACTACTGCGTCGCCCATTTCCTGCGTGCCTACCTTGGTGCAACCGGCCGACCAGATGTCCCCGGTACGCAGGCCCTGGTCCAGCACCAGGCTGACCGCTTGCTCGATGGCCTCGGCTGCAGCCTGCTGGCTGAAGCTGTAACGCAGCATCATCGACACCGACAGGATGGTTGCCAGCGGGTTGGCAATGCCCTGCCCTGCGATGTCCGGCGCCGAGCCGTGGCAAGGCTCGTACATGCCCTTGTTGTCAGCATCCAGCGATGCCGAAGGCAGCATGCCGATGGACCCGGTCAGCATGGAAGCTTCATCCGACAGGATGTCACCGAACATGTTGTCGGTCACCACCACGTCGAACTGCTTCGGCGCGCGCACCAGCTGCATGGCCGCGTTGTCGACGTACATGTGGCTCAGTTCGACGTCCGGGTAGTCCTTGGCGACCTCCTCGACCACTTCACGCCACAGCTGGCTGGAGGCCAAGACGTTGGCCTTGTCCACCGAGCACAGTTTCTTGCCACGCACGCGGGCCATGTCGAAGCCGACGCGGGCAATGCGGCGCACTTCGCTTTCGCTGTACGGCAGGGTGTCGTAAGCCTGGCGCTCGCCGCCTTCCAGCTCGCGCTGGCCACGCGGCGCGCCGAAGTAGATGCCCCCCGTCAGCTCACGGACGATGAGGATATCCAGGCCCGAGACGATTTCCGGCTTGAGCGACGAAGCATCGGCCAGCTGCGGGTAGAGGATGGCCGGGCGCAGGTTGGCGAACAGGCCCAATTGCGAACGGATTTTAAGCAGGCCGCGCTCAGGGCGGATGTCACGCTCGATCTTGTCCCACTTCGGGCCGCCTACGGCGCCCAGCAGCACGGCATCGGCCTGGCGCGCGCGCTCCAGGGTTTCGTCGGCCAGTGGCACGCCGTGCTTGTCGATGGCAGCGCCGCCGATCACGTCGTGCTCAAGGCTGAAGCCGAGCTGAAACTTGTCGTTGGCCAGCTCCAGCACCTTGACCGCTTCGGCCATGATTTCCGGACCGATGCCATCACCTGGGAGAATCAGAATCTGCTTGCTCATGCTTTCCTCTATCCATTCAAGCGGTGCGGCCAGCTCGGCCGCACCGTAAAAAACTCAGCGCTCAGCCCACAGCACGATGACATCGGTGCTGAACGAGCCATCGGCTTCAATCTGGTAATACTGCCGCACTTCTTCACTCATGGCTTGCTGCAACTGGCGTATGGCTACACGCAGCGGCTCAGGCGTGCGCATGCGCTCGACCCACGAGTGCCACTCCAGGCGCAGGCGCTGACGGGTATGGCTGCGGGTATGCAGGCCTGCTTCGCTGACCTGGCGCTGCCACTCGCCAGCAGAATAATCGCGCACGTGGCTGGTGTCGCGCAGCACTTCTACCGTTTGCAGATAGGTATCGAGCAGCGGGCTGCCCGGCGACATCACGTCGATGAACGCCGCCACCCCACCCGGCTTCAGCACCCGACGCACTTCGCGCAGGGCCACGCCCAGGTCGCTCCAGTGGTGCGCCGAATAACGGCTGAAGACGAAGTCGAACGAAGCGTCGGCGAACGGCAAGCGCTCGGCGGCACCGCGCGCGGTGGTGATGTTGCCCATGCCACGCTCGGCAGCGGCGCTGGCGACCACGTCGAGCATCGACTGCGACAGGTCGTAGGCCACCACTTCTGCCACCAGCGGCGCGATGTGAAAACTCACATGGCCGGCTCCGCACCCCAGGTCCAGCACCCGAGCGGCCCCCTGCCCCGCCAACTCGGCCTGCAGCAGGGCAAACTCACTGCCCTGGGCGTGCACGGCGCTGCTGAGGTAGGCGCTGGCCTGTTCGCCGAACTGGCGTTGGACCACATCGGTGTGGGTGGTGCTGGTCATGGGCGCATTCCTTTTGATTTTGGGTTGTCTCTACGGCCGCTATCGCCGGCAAGCCGGCTCCTACAGAGACCCCACAAGCGCCAGGACCTGTGCAGTTCTTTTGGGAGCCGGCTTGCCGGCGATGAGGCCAGCAAACCCGGTTACATCATTCAGGCATCACGGAACAGCCAAGGCTGCGACGCGCGGTGCTTGCCCTCGAATGCTTTGATCGCATCGGCGTCCTGCAGCGTCAGGCCGATGTCGTCGAGGCCGTTGAGCAGGCAGTGCTTGCGGAAGGCATCGATTTCGAAGTGCAGCACCTTGCCGTCCGGCCGGGTCACCGCCTGTGCCTGCAGGTCGATGGTCAACTGGTAGCCTGGGTTGGCTTCAACCTGCTTGAACAACTCATCGACTTCCTCGTCGCTCAAGATGATCGGCAGCAGGCCGTTCTTGAAGCTGTTGTTGAAGAAGATGTCGGCAAAGCTTGGCGCGATCACGCTGCGAAAGCCGTACTCGTCCAACGCCCACGGGGCGTGCTCACGGCTCGAGCCGCAACCGAAGTTCTCCCGCGCCAGCAACACGCTGGCACCCTGGTAGCGTTCGTGGTTGAGCACGAATTCCTGGTTCAGCGGGCGCTTGCTGTTGTCCTGATAGGGCTGGCCCACATCCAGGTAACGCCACTCGTCGAACAAATTAGGGCCGAAGCCGGTGCGCTTGATCGACTTGAGAAACTGCTTGGGGATGATCTGGTCGGTGTCGACGTTGGCACGGTCCAACGGTGCGACGAGGCCAGTGTGCTGGGTAAAGGCTTTCATGCTGCGCTCCCTTGGATCAACTCGCGGACATCGATGAAGTGGCCGGTCACCGCGGCAGCGGCGGCCATGGCCGGGCTGACCAGGTGGGTACGGCCACCGGCGCCCTGACGGCCTTCGAAGTTGCGGTTGGAGGTGGACGCGCAGTGCTCGCCGCTTTCCAGGCGGTCCGGGTTCATCGCCAGGCACATCGAGCAGCCCGGCTCACGCCATTCGAAACCCGCCTCGAGGAAGATCTTGTCCAGGCCTTCACGCTCGGCCTGCGCCTTGACCAGGCCGGAGCCGGGCACGACGATCGCCTGCTTGACGGTGGCAGCCACCTTGCGGCCCTTGGCGATTTCTGCCGCGGCGCGCAAATCTTCGATGCGCGAGTTGGTGCAGGAACCGATGAACACGCGGTCCAGGTGGATATCGGTGATCGCCTGGTTGGCGCTCAAACCCATGTACTTCAAGGCGCGCTCGATGGAGCCGCGCTTGACCAGGTCGGCTTCTGCAGCCGGGTCCGGCACGCGCTGATCGACGGCCAGCACCATCTCGGGCGAAGTGCCCCAGCTGACCTGCGGCTTGATGTCGGCCGCGTCGAGCTCGACCACGGTGTCGAACACCGCATCGTCATCGGAAACCAGGTCTTTCCAGGACTCGACCGCACGCTCCCACTGCTCGCCTTTCGGCGCGTAAGGGCGGCCTTCGACATAAGCGACCGTAGTGGCATCGGTGGCGACCAGGCCAACCCGCGCGCCTGCTTCGATGGACATGTTGCAGATGGTCATGCGGCCTTCCATGGAAAGCTCGCGGATGGCGCTGCCGGCGAATTCCATGGCGTGGCCGTTGCCACCTGCGGTACCGATCTTGCCGATCACCGCCAGCACGATGTCCTTGGCCGTAACGCCAGCAGGCAATGTGCCTTCGACGCGCACCAGCATGTTCTTCATCTTCTTGGCGACCAGGCACTGGGTGGCAAGCACGTGCTCGACCTCGGAGGTGCCGATGCCATGGGCCAGGGCCCCGAATGCGCCGTGGGTGGAGGTGTGCGAGTCGCCGCAGACCACGGTCATGCCCGGCAAGGTGGCACCCTGCTCCGGGCTGATGACGTGGACGATGCCCTGGCGCACGTCGTTCATCTTGAATTCGACGATGCCATATTCGTCACAGTTCTCATCGAGGGTCTGCACCTGAAGGCGCGACACCTGGTCGACGATGGCTTCGATACCGCCCTTGCGCTCTGGCGTGGTCGGCACGTTGTGGTCGGGGGTGGCGATGTTGGCATCGATGCGCCATGGCTTGCGGCTGGCCAGGCGCAGGCCTTCGAAGGCCTGGGGCGACGTCACTTCATGGATGATATGGCGGTCGATGTAGATCAAGGACGAGCCGTCATCGCGGCGCTTGACCTCATGGGCTTCCCAGAGTTTGTCGTAGAGCGTTTTACCAGCCATCAGACTGTTCCTCATCAGCGTCTTTCTATGCCAAAAACCCCTTGGCTTGTATGGACGATGCTATGGCGATAGATTGAATAACTCAAATTCATAATTTTCATGCTTTGCATAACCATCAGGAATTCGAACAATGGACATGGCCAACCTCAGCGCCTTCATTGCCATTGCCGAGACCGGCAGCTTTTCCGGGGCCGGCGAACGCCTGCACCTCACCCAACCCGCCATCAGCAAGCGTATTGCCGGGCTCGAACAGCAACTGGATGTGCGCCTGTTCGACCGCCTGGGCCGCGAGGTGACCTTGACTGAAGCCGGACGGGCCCTGCTGCCGCGTGCCTACCAAATACTCAATGTGCTCGATGATACCCGACGTGCGCTGACCAATTTGACCGGCGAGGTGAGTGGTCGCCTGACCCTCGCCACCAGCCACCACATCGGCCTGCACCGCCTGCCCCCGCTGTTGCGGGCATTCACCCGTCAGTACCCGGCGGTGGCGTTGGATATTCAGTTCCTCGACTCAGAAGCGGCCTACGACGAAATACTCCATGGCCGTGCCGAAATTGCCGTGATCACCCTGGCACCCGAGCCTCATCACCTGATCAAAGCGTTCCCGGTATGGGATGACGCGCTGGATTTCGTGGCCGCCCCGGAGCACCCGCTGGCCAGCAACACCCAGGTCAGCCTGGCCGACGTCGCTCGCCACCCGGCGGTATTCCCCGGTGGCAACACATTCACCCACCACATTGTCCAGCGGCTGTTCGAAAGCCAGGGCCTGACGCCGAACATCGCCATGAGCACCAACTACCTGGAAACCATCAAGATGATGGTCTCGATCGGCCTGGCCTGGAGCGTGCTGCCGCGCACCATGCTCGATGATCAGGTTGCACCCATCGCATTACCCGGCATACAGCTGTCACGCCAGCTAGGCTACATACTGCATACCGAGCGAACGCTATCGAACGCCGCCAGGGCGTTCATGGCCCTGCTCGACAGTCACGCAGGGTCCGCCTGACCGGTCGTCAGCCCGGCATTTCCAACTCAAGGACGCGTCAAACGCCAAAGGTCTGGTACCAATGCCCAAATCAGCAAACCGCTTTCCGCGCCTGCCGCGTATCCCTGCGGCCGACCCTCAGGAGTCGGAGCAGGCCTGGCAGAACGCCCCGCAGCTGCTGGCCGCGCTCAATGGTGCACGCCTTGGCGCCTGGCTATGGGACATCGACAGTGGCCGGGTCAGTTGGTCACGCGGCACCCAGGCGCTGTTCGGCTTCGATCCGCAGCGCCCCCTGCCCAAGGACATCGATTACCTCGACCTGCTGCCCGAAGAGGACCGCGCCCGCACCCGTCAGCTGTTCCAGGCTGTGGTCAATGGCGAGCCCGCCGAGCGGGCCATGCGCCATCGTATCCGCTGGCCGGATGGCAGCCTGCACTGGCTGGAAATCAACGGCAGCCTGACCCACGACCGCCAGGGCCGGCCGCAGATGATCGGGGTGATCCGTGAGATCACCCGCCAGCGCGAACGGGAAAGCGCGCTGATCAACTCGGAAAAACGCTTCGCCACGCTGTTTCACCTGAGCCCCAACGCCATCCTGCTCACGCGCCGTAACGACGGCATGATTTTCGAGGTGAACCAGCACTTTGAGGACATGTTCGGCTGGCCTGGCGAACAGGTGATCGGCAAGACCAGCCTGGAGCTGGGCCTGTGGGTGAACCCCGAGCAACGCCACCAGGTGCTGGAAGCGATCCGCGCCAGCGGCGGCCCGGCAATCATGGAGGTGCAGTTTCGCGCCAGCAGCGGCAAAGTTCACGATGGCATCCTGTGCGCCCAAGGCATTGAACTGGAGGGTGTGACGTTCCTGCTCAGCACCTTTGTCGACACCTCCGAGCGCAAGCGCGCGGAACAGGCGCTCAAGGACAGCCAGGAGCGCCTTGACCTGGCCCTGGACTCGGCGCAGCTGGGCACCTGGGACTGGCACATCCCCAGCGGCATGCTCTATGGCTCAGCCCGCGCCGCGCAACTGCATGGGCTCGACCCGATCCCCTTCCACGAGTCGTTCGATGCGTTCTTCGAAGGCGTGCCCCAGGAAGAGCGCGACGTCATGCGCCAGGCCTACCGCAGCCTGCGCGAAGGCCCGGCCGGCAACTACCAGATCACCTACCGCGTGCAGCTCGAAAACGGCGCCTCACGCTACATTGAAAGCCGTGCCCGCCTGTACCGCGACGACCACGGCAACCCCTTGCGCATGGCCGGCACGTTGCTGGACATCACCGAACAGGTAGAACGCGAGCAGCGCCTGAGCGCCTCGGAAGAGAAGTTCGCCAGCCTGTTCCAGGTCAGCCCCGACCCGATCTGCGTAACCCGCCAGGACACCGGCCAATTCATCGAGATCAACCCGGCCTTCACCCAGACCTTTGGCTGGAGCGCCGAGCAAGTGATTGGCCGCACCGCCGAAGAGATTGGCCTGTGGGCCGAATCGATCGCGCGTGCGCAGCGCATCGAGCGGGTCATCCGCGAGCAGGCGCTGAGCAACGTCGCCGTGGTGGTCAACCACCGCAACGGTTCACCGCTGACCTGCGTGATCGCCAGCCGGCTGATCACCGTCGACAACCAGCCTTGCAGCGTCACCACGCTGCGTGACATCACCCAGCAGCAACGGGCCGAGGCGGCGCTGAAGTCCAGTGAGGAGAAGTTTGCCAAGGCGTTCCACTCCAGCCCCGACGCCATCACCATTACCGAACGCCGTAGCGGCCGTTACGTGGAGGTCAACGATGGTTTCTGCCGGCTGACCGGCTACAGCAATGCCGATGTGATCGGCCGCAGCGTCTATGACCTGGGCATCTGGGCCGACGACAAACAGCGCAACGCCCTGCTCGCCGAGCTCAAGGAGCGCGGCCGGGTGCACCACCGTGAAATGCTCGGGCGCAACAAGCGTGGCGACATTCTCACCGTGGAAGTGTCGGTCGAGCCGATCAGCCTCAACGAAGTCGATTGCCTGCTGCTTACCGCGCGCGATGTCAGCCAACTGAAGAATGCCCAGGCGCAGATCCGCCACCTGGCCTACCACGACCCGCTGACCAACCTGCCCAACCGTGCCCTGCTGATGGACCGCCTGAGCCAGCAGATCGCCCTGTTGCGCCGGCATAACCTGCGTGGCGCCCTGCTGTTCCTCGACCTCGACCACTTCAAGCACATCAACGACTCGCTGGGCCACCCGGTGGGCGACACGGTGCTGAAAATCATCACGGCGCGATTGGAAGCCAGCGTGCGCCTGGAAGACACCGTGGCGCGCCTGGGCGGCGATGAGTTCGTGGTCCTGCTCAGCGGCCTGGAAGGCAGCCGCGAGGCGGTGGAAACCAAGGTCCGCGAACTGGCCGACACCCTGCGTGAACTGTTGGCCGAGCCCATGTCGCTGGACGGCCAGCGCCTGCAGGTTACGCCAAGTATCGGGGTAGCGCTGATCCCCGACCACGGCGCCACCCCGGCCGACCTGCTCAAGCGCGCCGACATCGCCCTGTACCGGGCCAAGGACTCGGGCCGCAACACCACCCAACTGTTCCACACCACCATGCAAAAGGCCGCCAGCGAGCGCCTGCGCATGGAAAGCGACCTGCGCCTGGCACTGGCGCGAGGCGAACTGGCGTTGCACTTCCAGCCCCAGGTGGATGCCCGCGACAACCACATTGTCGGTGCCGAAGTGTTGCTGCGCTGGCACCACCCACAACTGGGCCAGCAGCCGCCTGCGCAGTTTATCCAGGTATTGGAAGAAAGCGGCCTGATCCTCGAAGTTGGCAGCTGGATACTCGACGAAGCTTGTGATGCCTGCGCGCACATGCTCGAGGACGGGCTGATCGATGCCGATGATTTCAGCCTGTGCGTGAATATCAGCCCGCGCCAATTCCGCCAGAACGACTTCGTCGAACGGGTGCTGCGCAGCCTGAACGACTACCGCCTGCCCCATCACATGCTCAAGCTGGAGATCACCGAGGGCATCGTGATCCAGAACCTGGAAGACACCATCAGCAAGATGCGTGAGCTCAAGCGCTATGGGGTGAGTTTCGCCATGGACGATTTCGGCACCGGCTATTCCTCACTGACCTACCTCAAGCGCTTGCCGGTGGACGCCTTGAAGATCGACCAGACCTTCGTCCGCGACGCCCCGGTAGACCCCAACGACGCCGAGATTGTCCGTGCCATCGTCGCCATGGCACGCAGCCTGGACCTGGCCGTGATCGCCGAGGGCGTTGAACTGACCGAGCAGCTGGAATTTCTCGAACGGCTGGGCTGCCATTTGTATCAGGGCTACCTGCACAGCCGGCCGCTGCCGTTGCAGGAGTTCAGGCAAATGTTGCTGGAGGCGCCTGCGGATTTTTGAGCAACGAAAAAGGGCACCCGAAGGTGCCCTTTTGGCATGTCGCCGAACTTAGTTCAGCGCAGGTTTTTCCCCATTGATCGGGATGCGCTTGGCCTTGGCTTCTTCTGGCACGATGCGCTGCAGGTCGATGCTGAGCAGGCCGTTGGCCAGGCCTGCGGATTTGACCACGATATGGTCATCCAGGCGGAACGACAGCTTGAAGGCGCGCTGGGCAATGCCCTGGTGCAGATAGGTCACTTCAGCGGCGCCATTTTCGCGCTTGCCACCGGTTACGGTCAGGACGCCCTTTTCGACTTGAAGGTCGAGGTCCTGCTCCTGGAAACCGGCTGCGGCAACCACGATGCGATAGTGGTCATCGCCATGTTTTTCCACGTTGTAGGGAGGGTAGCTGCTACCCGCCTCATTGCGTGCCGCCGATTCGAACAGTTCGTTGAAACGGTCGAAGCCAACGGAATGGCGGAACAGAGGTGCGAGAGAGAATGCGCTGGTCATGGTCATGAACTCCTGAAATTCAGCAAGTAAGTCATTACGCGACCCGACTTCGGCATCGCGTACTGAATAAATAGGGTTCAGGAGATGGCTTTCAAGGGGCAGGTGTAAAAAATTTGATTTCTGCTGTGGCGTCGATGGCCCTATCGCCGGCAAGCCGGCTCCCACCGAGGCAACGCATGGCCTTGTGGGAGCCGGCTTGCCGGCGATAGGGCCGGGTCAGGCAACACATTCCTCGAATGCTTGCACCTCAACACCCAATAACCGGCTGATCCGCTGGCAGTCATCTTCCCTGCGCAACTCGGCAAACAGCACCACCGCCTCGGGATAACTGCGCGTCAGCATCGCCAGCCACTGCTTCATCCGCCCCGGCGCGTAGCGCGGCGACAGTTTGGCCTGGGCCTGGCGCCAGAATTCACGCAGCAGCGGCAACAGGGCCTCCCAGCTCATCGGCTGGTAGTCACGGCCATCACGCGCAGCAGCGATCTGCAAGGCCAGGTCCGGCCGCGACACCAGCCCGCGCCCGAGCATGATGTCTTCAGCACCACTGACTTCGCGGCAACGCCGCCAATCGTCCACGGTCCAGATCTCGCCATTGGCGAACACCGGCACCTTGACCACATCCTGCACCCGCGCCACCCATTCCCAGTGGGCCGGAGGCTTGTACCCTTCGACCTTGGTGCGGGCGTGCACCACAAGGTGCGCCGAGCCACCTTCGGCCAGGGCCGTTGCGCAGTCCAGCGCCCCGTCCGGGCTGTCGAAGCCCAGGCGCATCTTGGAGGTGACCGGGATGTGCGCCGGCACCGCGCGGCGCACTTCACGCACAATGGCATGCAGCAGTTCCGGCTCCTTGAGCAGCACCGCGCCGCCGCGCGACTTGTTCACGGTCTTGGCCGGGCAACCGAAATTCAGGTCGATCACCGGCGCGCCCAGCTCGCAGGCCAACGCCGCGTTTTCAGCCAGGCACACCGGATCGGACCCCAGCAACTGCACACGCATGGGCACGCCGGCAGCCGTGCGCGCACCCTGACGCAGCTCTGGTGCGAGCTTGTCGAACGAGGAGGCTGGCAGCAGGCGATCGCACACGCGGATGAACTCGGTGACGCACCAATCGATGCCGCCCACTCGGGTCAGGACGTCGCGCAGGATGTTGTCGACCAGCCCCTCCATGGGGGCCAGGGCAATTTGCATGTTGGGGTCTCGGCGGGAAAAGGCGGCAGTCTAACAAAAAATGCCGCCCGCTCAGGCACCGATCAGCGCCGGGCCGTAACCTTCGACGAATTCCGCCGGCATGCGCTTGGGCTTGCCGCTGGACAACTCGATGCAGGCGAAGGTGGTTTGCGCGCGCAGCAAGGTCACGCCGTCACGCGGGCGCTTGAGCTGGAAACGCCGGGTCATGCGCAAGCGCTGGTCCCAGTCGACGATCCAGGTGGCCAGCTGCAGCTCGTCATCCTCATAGCCGGCAGCCAGGTAGTCGATTTCGTGGCGTACCACCGCCATGGCGCGGTCCAGACGCCGGTACTCGGCAAGGTCCAGGCCCAGGCGCTGGGAGTGGCGCCAGGCACAACGCTCCAGCCAGGTGACGTAGACCGCGTTGTTGGCGTGACCGAGGCCGTCGATGTCCTCGCTGCCGACGCGCAGGTCGATGATGAATGGCGTTGCCAGGTCCCAGCTCATGCCCGCTCCCAATGTGTATGAACGGGCAGAGTGTATCGGATGTTCAGGCGCTTTGCCGCGCGGGGGCACTGGCACGGCTGAGCAATTCGAGCACCGCCTCGCCCAGGCGCGGGTCTGCCAGCACGCGCTGGTGGCCGCCGTCCTCCAGCTGCAGCAGGCGGCTGTCGAACCATGCCTTGTGAATGACCTCGGCCTCGCTGGCGGGCACCAACGCGTCGTCAGCGGCATGCACGATCAAACCCGGCAGCTCCAGCTGATAACCGCTGACATCCAGGTGACTGATTTGCATGCCGACATCTCGTTCGACCTGGCGAATGAAGGCCGCCCTGGCCCGGGCCGGCAAGCCCAGCCGCCGGGCGAAACCACGCAGCACACCGAGCAGCTGGGCGGGCGCGGCGATACTCACTGCCGCCTCGGCGCGCAGCCCCATCTGCAGGGCCAGCATGACACTGGCACCGCCCATGGAATGACCAATCACCGCACGCAATGGCGGCAGTTCGGCAGCAGCCTCCAGCAGCGCCCGGGCAAACAGCACCACATGCGCCTGCTGCCCGGGGGAGCGACCGTGCGCCGGGCCTTCCAGGGAGACCACGGTGTGCCCGGCCTTCACCAGGGTTTCGATCAACGCGGCAAATTGGGTGGGGCGCCCTTCCCAACCGTGCATCAGCAGCACGGTCGGGCCTTTACCCCAACGCAAGGCAGACAACCCAAAACGCAAGGTAATGCGCTCGGCGTTCGCCAGCAGCGGCAGCTCCCATTGCCTGGGCGGCAGGTTACGCGGGGTCATGAAGGCGCGGCGCATCTTGCCGGCGACATGTTCGGGGGCCAGTCGGCCGAGGGTGCCATTCACACCACGAATCCAGCTCAGGGTAGTCATCGCCTTGCTCCAGGGTCTGATGCTCAGATAACCGCCGACTTGGCGGCGCGCAGAATACGGTCGGACAACTCGCCGGTGCCCAGGGCACGGGCCAGCGCCAGACCACCAATCATCAGGGCCAGGTCGGCCAATGCCTTGTCGGCATCTTCGGGGCGATCAACCATGGCTGCGGTCATCAGCTCGATGTGCTCGGCCAGCACCTCGCGAAACACCTCTGGCAGGCGCTGCATCTCGCCAATCGAATTGGGTAGCGGGCAGGCATGCACTTCGGCATCACGGTGCTTGCGCGACAGGTAAAAGGCGCTTGCCAGCGCCCGGCGCCCCTCGCCGTCCAGGCTTGGGTCAACCTGGGCCAACAAGGCCCGGCGCTCGCTGAGCAACTGGCGGAACGCTTCGAGCATGAGCTCGTCCTTGCTGTCGAAGTGCGCGTAGAAGCCTCCAACGGTCAGGCCTGCCGCGCCCATCACCTGGCTGACACTCGGCTCGGCCGGACCGTGCTGGATCAGCGCGCTACGGGCGGCTTCGAGGATGCGTTCGCGGGTTCTGGTTTTCTTGTCACTCATGGCCAGCTCAACGTGCAAAATATGATGATTGAAATATGATACTCATCATATTTTTTGGCAAGCAGAAATTGAGACCGTTTATCGGCGTGCACTTTTCGGAGGGATAGAAAAACAAAAGGCCCATTCAATAAGCGAATGAGCCTTTAAAGTCCCGCAAAACGCGGGTAAACGTGGCGTCCCCTAGGGGACTCGAACCCCTGTTACCGCCGTGAAAGGGCGGTGTCCTAGGCCACTAGACGAAGGGGACGTAACCTTCGCGAAGATTCACTGATGTGAACCCTGGCTAAATTGGTGGAGCTAAGCGGGATCGAACCGCTGACCTCCTGCATGCCATGCAGGCGCTCTCCCAGCTGAGCTATAGCCCCGAAAACAAAAGGCTCATCCAATATGCGAATGAGCCTCTTTAAGTCCCGCAAAGCGCGGGTAAAAGTGGCGTCCCCTAGGGGACTCGAACCCCTGTTACCGCCGTGAAAGGGCGGTGTCCTAGGCCACTAGACGAAGGGGACGTAACCTTCGCGAAGATTCGCTGATGCGAACCCTGGCTAAATTGGTGGAGCTAAGCGGGATCGAACCGCTGACCTCCTGCATGCCATGCAGGCGCTCTCCCAGCTGAGCTATAGCCCCGGATTTCTAGCCTCTCGGCCCAGCGACATAGTGAAACATCGCTTGTGCAAAACTGGCGTCCCCTAGGGGACTCGAACCCCTGTTACCGCCGTGAAAGGGCGGTGTCCTAGGCCACTAGACGAAGGGGACGAACCTTCTTACCTTCAAGACCCGGTTGCTGGACCCGGTCTTGCTCGACAGCCTTGGCTGCCAAGCGGAATTTGGTGGAGCTAAGCGGGATCGAACCGCTGACCTCCTGCATGCCATGCAGGCGCTCTCCCAGCTGAGCTATAGCCCCACTATGTCGCTTTGAACCGAATCACCGGCTGGGTGCCTGGCGTTTCGTTTTCGTTCATCGCTGTGGACGGGGCGCATATTAAGATCGGATTGCAAAGCTGTCAAACGAAATTTTGAAATTATTCAAAAGTTTTTTCACAGATAACAATCACTTACCGCCCTGCCCCGGTTCTTCAGGGTTAGCTGTGCCTGTGGGAGCGGGCTAGCCCGCCCCCGCAGGTCAGGTGTAAAGCTGAATCAGGCGATGTTCGCCAGCAGCTTTTCCCACTCTTTGTTTTCTTTCTTCGACACGCCGCCCAGCAGGTCGAGTGCCTGGCGCAGGCGGTAGCGGGTCAGGTCCGGGCCAAGGATTTCCATGGCGTCCAGTACCGAGACCGAACTGGCCTGGCCAGTGATGGCAGCGAACATCAGCGGCATGGCATCACGCAGTTTGAGTTCCAGCGCTTCGACAACGGCCTGGATGCAACCGGTGATCCGCTCTTTTTCCCACTGGCGCAGGCTCTCGAGCTTCCACAGGATCAACTGCATGACCTGGCGCACCTGGTCGGCGGACAGCTTCTTGCTTTCGAACAACTTGGCGTCGAGCTTGAGCGCACCTTCGAAGAAGAAACCACCCAGCGGAGCGACCTGGCTGAAGGTCTCGACCCGGCCCTGCACGTGCGGGGCGATTTTCATCATGTAGTCGCTGTTGAACGCCCACTTCTGCACGCGTGCGGCGAACTCTTCCACCGGCAGTTCGCGCAGCCACTGGCCGTTGAGCCACGACAGCTTCTCGATGTCGAAGATCGGGCCGCCCAGCGAGATACGCGACAGGTCGAAATGCTCGACCATTTCGGCCAGGGAGAACTTCTCGCGCTCATCCGGCATCGACCAGCCCATGCGGCCGAGGTAATTGAGCATCGCCTCGGGCATGAAGCCCATGCGCTCGTAGAAGGTCACCGACGTCGGGTTCTTGCGCTTGGACAGCTTGCTCTTGTCGGGGTTGCGCAGCAGCGGCATGTAGCACAGCTTGGGCTGCTCCCAACCGAAGTATTCGTACAGCTTGATCAGTTTCGGTGCCGACGGCAGCCACTCTTCGCCGCGCAGCACGTGGGTGATGCCCATCAAGTGGTCGTCAACCACGTTGGCCAGGAAGTACGTCGGCAGGCCGTCGTTCTTCATCAGCACCTGCATGTCCATGCGGTCCCATGGGATCTCGACGTCGCCACGGAGCATGTCCGGAACCACGCAGATACCTTCGCTGGGCACCTTCATGCGGATCACGTGGGGCTCACCAGCAGCCAGGCGGCGCTGCACTTCCTCGTCGCTCAGCAGCAGCGCACGGCCGTCGTAGCGCGGGGTTTCACCACGGGCCATCTGCTCGGCGCGCATCTGCTCCAGCTCTTCGGCGGTGCAGAAGCAGTAGAACGCATGGCCGGCATCGACCAGTTGCTTGGCGTACTCGGCGTAGATCTCGCCGCGCTCGCTCTGCCGGTAAGGGCCATGCGGGCCGCCGACATCCGGGCCTTCGTTCCATTCGATGCCAAGCCAGCGCAGGGCGTCGAAGATCTGCTGCTCCGACTCGCGGGTCGAGCGCAACTGGTCGGTGTCTTCGATGCGCAAGATGAACTCACCGCCATGCTGCTTGGCGAAGCAGTAGTTGAACAGGGCGATGTAGGCAGTGCCGACATGGGGGTCGCCGGTAGGCGATGGCGCGATACGCGTGCGTACGGTGGTCATGGAGAGTCTCGAACGAAAGATGAAACAAAGGCGGGATGTTAGCAGGGAGCGGGCATCGGGCTCCAGCAATGGCGCTAACGTCACTTGTGGGCGGGCGGTGTATCGCTGTTAAATTTGCTTACATTTCTGGAACGATAGTCCCCATGCCTGCTCAACTCAAACGCCGCCTGCTGATCTTCTTCACCTTGGTCGCGCTCATCGCCCTCGCCTTCCTGGCCCACTGGTATTTCAAGGGCCGCTTCTACGAGAGCACTGACAATGCCTACGTGCAAGGCGAGATCACGCGGATCTCCAGCCAGCTCGGCGCACGTATCGACGACGTGCGCGTGGAAGACAACCAGCATGTGCGCAAAGGCGACCTGCTGGTGCGCCTTGAGGTCGCCGACTTTGCACTGGCCGTGGAGCGTGCCCGCGCCGCCCTGGCCACCCGCGAAGCCGAGCACGCCCAGGCTGAAAGCCGCCTGACCCAGCAAGGCAGCCTGATTGCCGCAGGCCAGGCGCAGGTGGCCGCCAACCAGGCAACATTCGACCGCTCGCGGCTCGACCTCAACCGGGTAGAAAAGCTGCGCAAGCCAGGCTTCGTCTCTGAACAGCAAGTCACCACGTTGTCGGCTGAGAGCCACGTTGCCGGCTCCCAGGTCGACAAGGCACGTGCAGACCTGCAAAGCCAGCGCCAGCAGGTCAACGCCCTCAGCGCCGACCTCAAGCGCCTGGATGCACAAATCGCCAACGCCCGTGCCGAGCTTGCCCAGGCCGAGCTGAACCTGACCCGCTGCGAAATCCGCGCGCCCATCAGCGGCATGATCGGCCAGCGTAATGCCCGCAATGGCCAAGTGGTGCAGGCTGGCGCCTACTTGCTGTCGATCGTGCCCGACGCGGACATCTGGGTGCAGGCCAACTTCAAGGAGACCCAGATTGGCCACATGCAACCCGGCCAGCGCGCCGAGCTGCTGTTCGACAGCTACCCCGACACCCCGATCGAGGCCCGCGTCGACAGCCTGTTCGCTGCCTCGGGAGCGCAGTTCAGCCTGTTGCCACCGGACAACGCCACCGGCAACTTCACCAAGGTGGTGCAGCGCATCCCCGTCAAACTGACGTTCGCTGCCGACAACCCGCTGCATGGCCGCATCCGCCCGGGCATGTCGGTGACCGCCACTGTCGACCTGCGCACCGAGGATGATGGCCAGGATGGCCGGTGATCAGCTGCTCCGGCCAACTGCGGAGCCTACCCGGCGCGACTGGATTGCAGTGATGAGCGTCATGCTCGGCGCCTTCATGGCAGTGCTGGACATCCAGATCACCAACTCTTCGCTCAAGGACATCCAGGGAGCGCTGTCGGCAACCCTGGAGGAAGGCTCGTGGATTTCCACGTCTTACCTGGTGGCGGAGATCATCATGATTCCGCTGACCGCCTGGCTGGTGCAGCTGCTGTCCGCCCGGCGCCTGGCGGTGTGGGTATCGGCAGGTTTTCTGGTGTCGTCGCTGCTCTGCTCGATGGCCTGGAACCTGGAGAGCATGATCCTTTTCCGCGCCCTGCAGGGCTTTACCGGCGGCGCGCTGATCCCGCTGGCCTTCACCCTGACCCTGATCAAGCTGCCCGAGCATCATCGCGCCAAGGGCATGGCCATGTTCGCCATGACCGCCACGTTCGCCCCTTCCATCGGCCCCACACTGGGCGGCTGGCTGACTGAGAACTGGGGCTGGGAATATATCTTCTACATCAACATCCCACCTGGCCTGGTGATGATCGCTGGGCTGATGTACGGCCTGGAGAAGAAAGCAGCGCACTGGGAATTGCTGAAAAGCACCGATTACGCGGGCATCGTAACCCTTGGGGTCGGCCTGGGGTGCCTGCAGGTGTTCCTTGAAGAAGGCCACCGCAAGGACTGGCTGGAGTCGAACCTGATCGTCGCCTTGGGCAGTATTGCCCTGGTCAGCCTGATCACCTTTGTCATCCTGCAGTTTTCCAAGGCGCACCCGCTGATAAACCTGCGCATTCTCGGCAACCGCAACTTCGGCCTGTCGAGCATCGCCAGCCTGGGCATGGGCGTTGGGCTGTACGGGTCGATCTATCTGCTACCGCTATACCTTGCGCAAATCCAGGGCTACAACGCGCTGCAGATCGGCGAGGTGATCATGTGGATGGGCGTGCCGCAGCTGTTCCTGATCCCGCTGGTGCCGCAGTTGATGAAGGTGATCCCACCAAAATTACTCTGCGCGCTGGGCTTTTGCCTGTTCGGCGTCGCCAGTTTCGGTTCCGGCGTGTTGAACCCCGACTTTGCCGGCGAGCAGTTCAACCACATCCAGATCATCCGCGCCCTTGGCCAACCCATGATCATGGTGACCATTTCACTGATTGCCACGGCGTATATCCAGCAGCAGGATGCCGGGTCGGCGTCGAGCCTGTTCAATATCCTGCGCAACCTGGGGGGCGCCATCGGCATCGCCTTGCTCGCCACCCTGCTGGATGCGCGGACCAAGGTGTATTTCGACTACCTGCGTGAGGCAGTGGTGCCGAGCAATCCACAGGTGGCCGAACGCCTGGCGCAACTGGCGGAGCGGCTGGGCAACGACAATGCGGCGTTGGGCAAGTTGAGCGAGATCACCCACCAGCAGGCGCTGATCATGGCCTATAACGATGCCTTCCATTTTGTGGGGATCGGCTTGGCGGTGAGCATGGTGGCGGTGTTGCTCACCCGCAAGCTGCCGGAAGGGCTCAAGGCGGGTGAAGCACATTGAATCAATGCTGCCTGTGCAACCCTATCGCCGGCAAGCCAGCTCCTACAGGGCTGCACATGGCCTGAGAACCGTGAGGTACCTGTGGGAGCCGGCTTGCCGGCGATAGGGCCACAACTGAAGAACACTCAGCTGGTGATCAACCGCTCCCGAAGCTGGGTGATCTCGTCGCGCAACTGCGCCGCCGCCTCGAACTCCAGGTCGCGGGCAAACTGCATCATCTTCTCTTCCAACTGCTTGATGCGCTTGGTGATCTCGCCCGGCGTACGCAGTTCGGCCTCGTAGCGGGCGCTCTCCTCCGCGGCCTTGGCCATGCCTTTGCGCTTCTTGCTGCGCGACCCCGGCACGTTTGCGCCTTCCATGATGTCGGTAATGTCCTTGACCACGCCCTTGGGCACGATGCCGTTGGCCTGGTTGAACGCGACCTGCTTCTCGCGGCGCCGCTCGGTCTCGTCGATGGCACGCTGCATGGAGCCGGTCACCTGGTCGGCGTAGAGGATCGCCCGGCCATTGAGGTTTCGCGCAGCGCGGCCGATGGTCTGGATAAGCGAGCGCTCGGAGCGCAGGAAACCTTCCTTGTCGGCATCGAGGATTGCTACCAGCGACACCTCTGGCATGTCCAGGCCCTCGCGCAGCAGGTTGATGCCCACCAGCACGTCAAAGGTACCCAGGCGCAGGTCGCGGATGATTTCGACCCGCTCCACGGTGTCGATGTCCGAGTGCAGGTAACGCACCCGCACGTCATGATCGGCCAGGTAATCGGAGAGGTCTTCGGCCATGCGCTTGGTAAGCGTGGTGGCCAACACCCGCTCGCCCACCTCAACGCGCTTGCGGATCTCCGACAGCAGGTCGTCGACCTGGGTCAGCGCCGGGCGTACCTCGACCTGCGGGTCGACCAGGCCGGTCGGGCGCACTACCTGCTCGACCACACGGCCAGCATGCTCGGCTTCGTAGGGCCCCGGGGTGGCGGAAACGAAAATGGTTTGCGGGCTCACCGCTTCCCATTCGTCGAAACGCATTGGCCGGTTGTCCAGCGCCGACGGCATGCGGAAGCCGTACTCGACCAGGGTTTCCTTGCGCGAGCGGTCGCCCTTGTACATGGCTCCGACCTGGGGAACGCTGACGTGGGATTCGTCGATCACCAGCAGCGCATCGTCCGGCAGGTAATCGTAGAGGGTGGGTGGCGGCGCGCCGGCCGGGCGCCCGGAAAGGTAGCGCGAGTAGTTTTCGATGCCGTTGCAATACCCAAGCTCCAGAATCATCTCCAGGTCGAAGCGGGTGCGCTGCTCCAGACGCTGGGCCTCTACCAGCTTGTTGGCCTTGTGCAAGTATTCGAGGCGGTCCTTGAGTTCCTCCTTGATGCCCTCCACGGCCTGCATCAGCGTTTCCCGCGGGGTGACGTAGTGGCTCTTGGGATAGAAGGTAAAACGCGGCAACTTGCGGAAGACTTCGCCAGTCAGCGGGTCGAACGCGGCAATGTTCTCTACCTCATCATCAAACAACTCGATGCGGATGGCTTCGAGGTCGGATTCGGCGGGGAACACATCGATCACGTCACCGCGCACTCGGAAGGTGGCGCGGGCGAAGTCCATCTCGTTGCGGGTGTACTGCAAGTCGGCCAGGCGGCGCAGCAGTGCGCGCTGGTCGAGCTTGTCGCCGCGGTCGACGTGCAGGACCATTTTCAGGTAGGTCTCGGGGCTGCCCAGGCCATAGATGCACGACACGGTGGTGACGATGATCGCATCGCGCCGCTCCAGCAGCGCCTTGGTCGCAGACAGGCGCATCTGCTCGATGTGGTCGTTGATCGACGCGTCCTTCTCGATGAAGGTGTCCGACGATGGCACGTAGGCCTCGGGCTGGTAGTAGTCGTAGTAGGAAACGAAATACTCCACCGCGTTGTTCGGGAAAAATGCCTTGAATTCGCCGTACAGCTGCGCGGCCAGGGTCTTGTTCGGCGCCAGCACCAGCGTGGGGCGCTGCACCTGCTGAATGACGTTGGCAATGCTGAAGGTCTTGCCCGAACCGGTTACACCCAGCAAGGTCTGGTGCGACAGGCCCGCCTCGATACCCTCGACCATCTGGCGGATGGCCTCGGGCTGATCGCCGGCCGGCTGAAAACGGGTGACGAGCTGGAACTCGGACATGTCGGACCTCGCGGTAACGCCGTAACTGTAAATTTAGCCAGTAGTCTATACCCAAATGCGCCCGCCTGGTGCCGGATTCAAGCCCCAGGTGTGAGCGCTCATTGCGATGGACACGGCAAATCGACCAATGGTTGAAAAAAATTTACGCAAAACACCGGAAAAGCTGCGCCACACTGTCGCAGTGACCGGTCGGTATCACTATACTGACTCCCCGTTTGTGCACCGCTTCAGTGCATTCGGCTGGAGCGTGTACGCCCTATCACTCTCCATTCAGAGCCAAGGTAACAATGAGCCTGTTTTCCGCTGTCGAGCTGGCACCCCGCGACCCTATCCTGGGCCTCAACGAAGCATTCAACGCCGACCCACGTACCGACAAGGTCAACCTGGGCGTGGGTGTGTACTGCAATGAGGAAGGCCGCATTCCGCTGCTGCGCGCCGTGATCGAAGCCGAAACCCAGCGTGCCGCACAGCACGCCTCGCGCGGCTACCTGCCGATCGACGGCATCGCCACCTACGACCAGGCCGTGCAAAAACTCATTTTCGGCGCCGAGTCGCCACTGCTGGCCGCTGGCCGCGTGGTTACCGTGCAAGCCGTTGGCGGCACCGGCGCTCTGAAGATCGGCGCCGACTTCCTCAAGCGCCTGTCGCCGAACGCCGTCGTTGCCATCAGCGACCCGAGCTGGGAAAACCACCGCGCGCTGTTCGAAACCGCCGGCTTCCCGGTACAGAACTACCGCTATTACGACGCCCCGAGCAACGACGTCAACCGCACCGGCATGCTCGAAGACCTGAACGCCCTGCCGTCCGGCTCGATCGTCGTGCTGCACGCCTGCTGCCACAACCCGACCGGCGTCGACCTGGGCCTGGATGACTGGAAAAACGTCCTGGAAGTGGTCAAGGCCAAAGGCCACGTGCCATTCCTCGACATGGCCTACCAGGGCTTTGGTGACGGTATCGCCGAAGATGCCTTCGCTGTGCGCCTGTTCGCCGAGTCTGGCCTGGACTTCTTTGTTTCCAGCTCCTTCTCCAAGTCGTTCTCGCTGTACGGCGAGCGCGTAGGCGCGCTGTCGATCGTCACCGGCAGCAAGGACGAAAGCACCCGCGTACTGTCGCAGGTCAAGCGCGTCATCCGCACCACTTACTCCAACCCGCCGACCCACGGCGCGACCATCGTCGCCACCGTGCTCAACAGCGCCGAGCTGCGCAGCATGTGGGAAGCGGAGCTGGGCGAGATGCGCCAGCGCATTCACGGCATGCGCCAGCAGATGGTCAGCCTGCTGGCCGAATACGGCGCCAAGCGCGACTTCAGCTTCGTCGGCCGCCAGGCGGGCATGTTCTCCTACTCGGGCCTGACCGTCGAGCAAGTGGCGCGCCTGAAGAACGAGTTCGGCATCTACGCGCTGGACACCGGCCGTATCGCTGTCGCCGCGCTGAACCAGAGCAACATCCACGTGGTCACCAAGGCCATCGTCGAAGTGCTGTAACTGCTTGATTTGGCTCGCTGAATTGCCAAGGGCGGGGTTGACTTGCCCTCGGCAATCAGTAAGATATGCGCAGATTCCGCGATAGCTCAGTCGGTAGAGCAAATGACTGTTAATCATTGGGTCCCTGGTTCGAGTCCAGGTCGCGGAGCCAAATTCTGAAAAACCTCCAGCTGCGCAAGCACTGGAGGTTTTTTTATTTCCGCACCCGCTATTTCTGCAGCGGCTCGGTCACCGGCTTGCCTTCATCCACAAGGCTCCAGACCAGCAATTTGGCTGGCTTCGACTGGCTGGCATTGCGCGACACGCTGTGCACCGTGCCCGGTGCTTCGTACCAGTACTCACCGGCCTTGTAGGTCTTTTCCTGCTCATCATTGAGCTTCGACACCACTGCACCCTCAAGCACATAGGCCATCACCGCGCCTGGATGCTGGTGAGCAGGCGATGCCTGGCCAGGCGCATAGCTGACGGTAAGCATGACGGCGCTCTTGCCGGGCGCGTTGCTGGGTTGCTGCTGTTGCAGGACCTTGACCTGGTCCGCGGCATCGCCATGCGCCCAAGCGCAGGACTGCCCTGCGAGCAGACCGGCACCGACAAGCAAGGCAAGGGAAAGAATCGAGGGTTTCATGGGGCTTCTCCTGATTGGCATCTGCCAGCAGGTTAGGCCCTAGGGCACCGCAGACAAATGGCCAATTCAGGGAAAAAGCAGGGGGCCGCGTCGCCGCGCCCCGGTGATTCAGCTGCTACGGCCGATTGGGTAGAACGCGCCATGGCTCCAGACGCCAAGCCATTCTTCGCCATCGATCTCACGCGGCACCGCCAGTTCGACCAGCTGGTAGAACACATTACGATGGATCAACGCTTCGAGATTGTTGCGCATCAGCACGTAGGGCGATGGCTCCTGGGTCACGGGGTCTGTCTCAACCCTTAACGGATTTTCAGGGCCCGCCTCCACCTGATCCTCGACATTGCTGGTAAAGCTCAACACCTGCTGCTCACCACTGCCCTGCACGTCCAGCGTCACGGCAACGAACGGCGCATCATCGACACGGATGCCGACCTTTTCCACCGGCGTGATCAGGAAGTAGTCATCACCATCGCGGCGGATGATCGTTGAGAACAGGCGTACCATGGGCTTGCGCCCGATCGGCGTGCCCAGGTAGTACCAGGTGCCATCGCGCGCAATGCGCATGTCGATATCACCGCAAAAATCCGGGTTCCACAGATGCACCGGCGGCAACCCTTTGTGCTTGGGGATCTGCGCCAGAATATCGTTGGCCTTGCCGGAATCCGTCATCACCCTGCCCTCACTGACTCATGCCCAGAAGGCTACGAGCGTACTCGCGCATCGGTGCTGCGAGCAAATCCTGAGGGGTGTTGTCGTGGAACGTCAACAAACCGCCACGGCTTTTGATCCTGGCGGTGTCGATCAAGTAACGGGTACTGGTTTCGATCAGCATCATCTGCACCACACCGGTGTCCCAACCCAGCCGGTCGACTGCCTGTTCGTCATACCACTCATCGCCATTGCCGATACGGTCGTCGGTGCGGGCGAAACGGGTATACAACACATAGTCGGCGCCGACCGAACGCGCTTGTGCGATCGCTTCCTCGAGCCCCAACGGGCCTTGGGCGCGGCGCACCAGCGGGAAATACTCGACGAAGCTCTTGAATGCCTCTTCGGCCACCACGTTCTGCTTCGGCACAGGGCCTTTGCCCGGTGGCATGAATGCGCCTTGGCCAATGAAGATGAACGAATCGGGCTGCAGGCGGATCGACAGCGTGCGGCGGGTGTCGCTGTGGTCCAGCAGGCCAGCATCGCTCATGTGGTAACGGACGCCTTCGCCCATATCGCTGACATTCATGCAGCCGCCCAGCGCCAACAGCGCCAGGGGCAAGACCAGGCTACGCATCTTTCCTCCAGTGGCCGGTGACGAAAAACCGGCGAATAGCCGGCGGATGCAGCTTTTGCGCCAGATCAGCCGCCAATCACCTTCATCACCATCACATCCCCGGAAAACGCCACCTCCTGCTTGTCTGCCAAGGCGCTGACCAGTAGCCGCTGCAAGGCAGGCAACGCCTGATGACGCGGCTGTTCCAGCAGGTCGCCGACAAAGTGACGATTGCTCGACGACAGGCAGCCATGCAGCCAACCGGTGGAGGACAGCCTAAGCCGCGAGCACGTCCGGCAGAACGGCACAGTCTCGTTGGCGATCACGCCGAAATGGCCTTTCCCTGGAACCTGGTAGCGCAGTGCGGTGGCGTCCAGCGGCGCATCGACCTGCTGATAGCCGTACTCGCGGCCGATGAGGGCCAGCAGCTGATCGAGCCCGACGAACTGCTGCAGGAACGCATTAGGGTCACGGGCGAGATGCCCCATGCGCATCAGCTCGATGAAACGCAACTCGAAACCACGGGCCAGGCAGTAGTCCAGCAATGGCAGCACCTGATCCAGGTTCTGCCCGCGCATAGGCACCATGTTCACCTTGATCTGCATGCCCATGGCACTGGCCTGTTGCATGCCGGCCAGGACGCTGGCCAGGTCACCTCCGCGGGCGATGCGCCGGAAGGCCTCGGGGTCGAGGGTATCGAGGGATACATTCAAACGTCGAATGCCTGCCGCCTGCAGTAGCGCCAACTTGCGTGAGAGCAGCTGGCCATTGGTGGTGAGGGTGATGTCTTGCAGGCCGAGCCTGGCCACTGCGGCCAGAAACCCGTCCAGCCGGGGGCTGATCAGTGGCTCGCCACCGGTGATGCGCAGGCGCTCGATGCCGGCGGCCTCGATGAGGTATGCCACGCCACGCGCCAACGCCTCACCCGACAGCTCATCCTGCGCCGCAACCAGCCGTTTGCCATTGGGCACGCAGTAGCTGCAGGCATAGTTACAGGCAGCCGTCAGGCTGACGCGCAGGTTGCGAAAACGCCTGCCTTGACGATCGACAATCATGAATGACTCCGGCATGGGTGAATCAGGGCTGGCAAAACCTGACTCAAAATTCAGGTTTTTGCAAGCCCCGCCACCACACCGGTTTCAGTCAAGCGATACGAGACGCTTAGGTCGCGGGTTCCGGGTCGCGCTTGCGCTTGTTGCCCATGCGCACGCCGATGTCCATGAGGAACTGGAAGAAGCCTTCCTGATCCTCCAGCACATTGCTCCAGAACGGCGAGTGGTACAGCGCCACGGCACCGTGCACCAGCGCCCAGGCAGCGCAGTAATGGAAGTACGGCGGTACGTCTTCGAGCTTGCCTTCGCTGATGCGGCCCTTGATCAGCTGAGTCAGCCGATCGAAGTTGGAGGCACGAATGCTGTGCAGCTCCTCGACCATCTCCGGCACCTGGTTGCCCTTGACCACCTTTTCTTCCAGGCGATCGAACAAGCGGTAACGCTGCGGGTCGCGCATGCGGAACTCGAAATAGGCGCGCGAGAGCGCCTCCTTGTCGCGGTCGACATCGGCCGAGTGCAACAGCGCGTTCAAGTCACGCTCGTAGTCGAGCATCAGGCGCAGGTAGATCTCCGCCTTGGACTTGAAGTGCTTGTAGATCGTCCCTTTGCCGATACCTACGGCGTCAGCGATCATCTCGACGGTGACGCTATCTTCACCCTGTTCGAGAAACAGCTTGAGCGCAGTATCGAGGATTTCCTGTTCGCGACGGCGAAACTCACGGACCTTACGAGGTTCTTTCTGCATGGGAAGGACTGGATGACATTGAAGCGGTTTATTATGCCTAACTTGCAGCAAATTGCACGGATCATCCAACCATGTCTATGTTTCATGATGAGTTCGACCAGGCGCCGGGGCTGCGTTACCTGAACCATGCGGCCATCGCCCCTTGGCCACGGCGGGCCAGCGACGCGGTGGCGCGCTTTGCGCGAGACAACGTCAAACAGGGTGCCAGCGACTATCCGGCATGGCTGGCCACCGAGCGGCGCCTGCGCGATCGCCTGGCGCGGCTGATCAATGCACCTTCACGCGGCGATATCGCACTGGTCAAGAACACATCCGAAGCGCTCTCTCTGGTCGCATTCGGCCTCGACTGGCAAGCCGGCGACCAAGTGGTGATCAGTGACGAGGAATTCCCCTCCAACCGGGTCGTGTGGGAGGCGCTGGCCCATCGAGGTGTCGAGGTGGTTCAGGCGAGCCTGGCCGGCGCCGCCCCCGAAGCTTCGCTGCTGGCGGCCTGCGGCCCGCGCACACGCCTGTTGGCAGTCAGCGCCGTACAGTTCGGTAGTGGCCTGCGCCTGGACCTTGCGCGCCTCGGCGAGGGCTGCAGGGTGCGCCAGGTGTTGTTCTGCGTCGATGCCATCCAGCAGATCGGCGCCCTGCCCTTCGACGTGCAGCACTATCAGTGCGATTTCGCCATGGCCGACGGCCACAAGTGGATGCTTGGCCCCGAGGGCCTCGGCCTTTTCTACTGCCGCGCCGCAGTGCGCCCGCAACTGAGGCTCAATGCCTATGGCTGGCACATGCTGGAGCATTTGGGCGACTTCGAGCGCCGCCAGTGGCAACCGGCGCGCAGCGCACGGCGCTTCGAGTGCGGCAGCCCGAACATGCTCGGCGCCTGTGCGCTGGAGGCAAGCCTGTCATTGCTGGAGGAAATCGGCATGGATGAGGTTGCCCGGCTTTTGCAACAGCGGGTCGAGCAGTTGTACCAAGGCTTGGCCAATATTCATGGCGTGCAACTGCATAGCCCAGGGGCTGCGCAACGGCGGGCGGGCATTGTCACTTTCAGCATTTCAGGGCAAGACAGCGCCGCTATCCATCGCAGCTTGACGGCTGAAAGCACGATTTGCGCACTGAGGGGCCCCGGTGTGCGTTTTTCGCCACATTTCTATACCAATGAGCGGCTTATCGATGAAGCTGTACAGCAAGTGAGGCGGCTTGCCATGCATTGAGGAAGGAAGGAACACCGGGCGTATTCCAAATCTGTTTAAAAAACGACCAGCACGCACTGGCACTGTGCCAAACCTGACCAATACTTGAAGTGTTGGCGCGGCGCATCCCCCCCAAGTGGCGCGCCGATAAAGGTGCTCAGGGACCGCGTACCTTTGTTTTACTCCTAATGGTCTTAACCCGGATTCCTCCCCCAGAACCCGGGTTTTTTTTGCCTGGTCGAATGCCCCGGCGGGTGCTCAGGCAACCCGAGCCAAGGGGAACAGGCGCTTGAAGTTGGCGGTGGTCTGCTCGGCCAGCTGCGCGTAACTCACGCCACGTAGCGACGCCACATACTCCGCCACCTCCCGCACATACTGCGGCAGGTTCGGCTTGCCACGGTAGGGAATGGGCGCCAGGTAGGGCGAGTCGGTTTCAACCAGCAGGCGGTCTGCCGGCACCTGCCGCGCCACCTCGCGCAACGCGTCGGCATTGCGGAAGGTGACGATGCCGGACAGCGAGATGTAGTAGCCCAGGTCCAGCGCCGCCTTGGCCATCTCCCAGTCTTCTGTGAAGCAGTGCAGCACGCCGGCCTGGGGCAGGCTGGCCTCGCGCAGCAGCGCCAGGGTGTCCGCCCGGGCCGCGCGGGTATGCACGATCACCGGCTTGCCCGTCTGCCGCGACGCTTCCAGGTGCAAGCGAAACGACGCCTGTTGCAGCTCGGCAGCCTCTGGCTCGTAGTGGTAGTCCAGCCCGGTTTCACCGATCGCCACCACATGCGGGTGCGCCAGTTCGCGCAGCAACCACTCCAGCGCCGGGGTTTCGCCCGGCGCCAGGTCGAGCGGGTGTATACCCACCGAACAATCGACATCCGTGTACTGCTCGCTCAGCGCCTTCACCGCACCGGCATTTTCGGCGCTCACGCCAATACACAGAAAATGCCCCACCCCTCGCTCGCGCGCCGCCTGCAGGGCGGCATCGAGGGAGCCCTGGTGGGCACTGAGGTCAAGACGGTCGAGGTGGCAATGGGAATCTACGAGCATGGGAGACGGCACACGTGAAGAAATGGAAAAATCAGCGGGAACCCGGCAGCTGCACCCAATGGGCGAGCAAGGCTTCCAGCAGCAGGACGCGGTTGAGGTTGGCCTTGCCCAGCACCTTCTGGCGCTGCTCGAGGATCCACGCCTGAATCTCGAGCACCTTGGCTTGCCGGCTCTTCTGTGCAAGGTATTGCACCACCTTGCGCATATCGGCCAAGCCTAGCCCCTCCTCGTCCTGGGTCAATTGATACCGCAGGATCAGGTGCGACCAATCGCAGAACCAGTCGAACAGCAACAACAATGGCACGCTGTTCCAGGCTTCTGCCAGTTGCGTGGGCGATTGCTGCTGCTTGAGCAGCTTCTTTACCCCATCGGTGACGAGCGTACGCTGCTCGCGCACGCCCTGAGCCTGCAGCTTCACTGCCATCAACGGTGAGCCGGCGGCAAGCGTCAGCAGCTCGTCGCGTTCGGCCTCGTCGTTGTCGGCAAGCGCCGTCGCCAGCCAGGCTTGGCTTTGGGCCAGGCTAGGCTGCGGGCACACGACCTGCTGGCATCGGCTCTTGATGGTCGGCAGCAGCCGGCTGGGCTGGTGGCTCACCAGCAGCAGCACCGTATTGCCGGAGGGCTCTTCCAGGCTTTTGAGCAAGGCGTTGGAGGCGTTGACGTTCATCGCCTCCACCGGCTCGATGAGGATCACCTTGCGCCCGCCAAGCTGAGCAGTCTGCACCACGAAGGACACCAGCTCACGCACCTGGTCGACCTTGATCGGCTTGTCTGCCTCTTCAGGCTCGAGCACGAAGTTATCCGGGTGGCTGCCTGCCTTGAGCAGCAAACACGACTTGCACTGCCCGCAGGCATCCAGCCCTTGCGGCTGCTGGCACAGCAGGCTTGCCATCAGGCGCTCGGCCAAGGCGCGCTTGCCGATACCCTGCGGCCCGTGCAGCAAATAGGCGTGAGCATGCTGGGCACGCCCCGCCAACTGCTGCCAAAGCGCCTGCTGCCAGGGGTAGGCCTCAGCCACGGCAACGCTCCAGGATGCCAGGCAGCAGTGCATCAATGGCGCGCTGTACGGCTTCCAGCGATTGCGCGGCATCCAGCAGTTGGTAGCGCTGCGGCTCGCGCTGGGCGCGCTGGAGGTAGGCCTGGCGCACGGCCTCGAAGAAGGCCTGGCCTTCCTGCTCGAAACGGTCCAGGCGGCCACGTGCGGCGGCACGGGCCAACCCGATCTCTACCGGCAGGTCGAACACCAGGGTCAGGTCTGGGCGCAGGTCGCCCTGAACGAATTGCTCAAGGGTGGCGATACGCTCGACCGACAAGCCACGGCCACCGCCCTGATAAGCGTAGGTGGCATCGGTAAAGCGATCGCACAGCACCACGGCACCCCGGGCCAGCGCCGGGCGAATCACCTGCGCCAGGTGCTGGGAACGGGCGGCGAACACCAACAGCAGCTCGGTATCGGCCGCCATCACTTCATCGCTCGGTGCCAACAGCAGTTCACGGACCTTCTCGGCCAGCGGCGTACCGCCGGGCTCGCGGGTCAACACCACGTCCAGCCCTTGCTCACGCAAGCGTGCGGCCAGGTAGTCGCGGTTGGTGCTCTTGCCCGCGCCTTCGGGGCCCTCAAGGGTAATAAACAAGCCGCTCACAGGCAGTCCTTAATGTTGTTCGTCAGGCGCCGGCGTTTCGGCCGGGGCGGGTTCGCTGGCCGGTGCCGGGTCGTCTGTAGAAGGTTCGCTCGGCGCGGGGGGCGCTTCAGCCGGCGCCTCCTCGGCCCCCTCTTGCACCTGGGGTGCCGGGCTGGAGCGGTAGTCGGCCCGCCGCTTGAGCTGAAACTCGCGCACCGCCGAGTTGTGATCGTCAAGGTCGTCGGAGAACACATGGCTGCCATCGCCACGGGCGACGAAATACAGGCTGGTGCCATCGGACGGGTTGAGCGCAGCGTGGATAGCCTCGCGCCCGACCATGGCGATCGGCGTTGGCGGAAGACCACTGATGGTGTAGGTGTTGTACGGGGTCGGCTCACGCAGGTCGGCGCGGGTGATCCTGCCGTTGTAGCGCTCACCCATGCCGTAGATCACCGTAGGGTCAGTCTGCAGCATCATGCCCAGCCGCAGGCGACGAACGAATACGCCGGCAATCTGGCCGCGCTCCTGGGGGATACCGGTCTCTTTCTCCACCAACGACGCCATGATCAGCGCCTGGTAAGGGTCACGGTAAGGCAGGTCGGTGGTGCGCTCGGCCCATTCCTTGGCCAGCACTTCATCCAGGCGCATGTAGGCCTGCTGCAGCAGCTCGGCATCCGTCATGCCCCGCACGAAGCGGTAGGTATCAGGGAAGAAGCGCCCCTCCGGGAACACCCCGGTATGGCCGAGCTTGTCCATGACCTCCGAATCGGAAAGGCCGTCGAGGGTATGCTTGATCTTTTCGTGCTTGGCGATCGCCGAACGGACCTGACGGAAAGTCCAGCCCTCGACCAGGGTCAAGTTGTACTGCACCACGTCAGCGCGGCGCCAGGCATCGAGCAGGTCTTCCACGGTCATGCCAGGCGTGATGCGGTATTCGCCGGTTTTCAGCGGCGTGCCAGCCATGTTGAAGCGCCAGTACAAGCGCAGCCAGAAGGCGTCATCGAGCAACCCCTCGTTCTGCATGCGGTAGAACATGCGGTTGGGGTTGGTGCCGTTGGGCACGTCAAGCAGGCGCTCCTGCGTCACGTGCAGCGGCTGCTCCAGCACCGAGTTGACCTTCCAGGCCGACCAGCCCAAAGCCAGGCCGGCCAGGATCAACCCCATTTCCAGCAGCAGCAGGAATTTGCGTCTCACGAATTCAGGTATCCAGTAACGTACGGGCAACGGCCTGCAGTTTACGGGTGAGCGGGCCCGGCGACCAGTTCAGCGCAGCAAATGCCCGCACAGGCCAAACGCCATAGACACTGTTGCAGAGAAACACTTCGTCTGCCTGCTCCAGTGCTGCAAATGGCAAGTCACACACCTGCACCGGGATTTCCAGTGCGTAAGCTTGCTGCAACAAGGCGCCGCGCATCACACCGGCAACGCCGCAGCGGCTGAGCTCGGCGGTCAGCAGAACGCCGTCGCGCACGAGGAAAAGATTGCTGTACACGCCTTCGACCACCCTGCCCTGCCCGTCACACATCAGGCCCTCGGCATGTTCGCTGTCCTGCCATTCGGCACGGGCCAGCACTTGCTCCAGGCGGTTGAGGTGTTTGAGGCCTGCCAGCAGGGGTTGTTCCCCAAGCCGGGTCTGGCAAGGGAACAGGCGCACGCCGTGTTCTGCGTGTTCGGCAGGATAGCTGGGCAGTGGGCTGCCCTGAAGGATACGGCGCGGCGCGGCACCGGCAACCGGGGCGTAGCCACGCTGGCTGTCGCCGCGGGTAAGGATCAGTTTGGCGACACCGTCGCCGAGCTGGCTGGCATAGCGCAGAATTTCGTCACGCACCAATGCCAGGTCGGCGTCGATTGCCAGGCGCTGACAACCCAGCGCCAGGCGCGCCAAGTGGCCATCCAGCAAGCTGGGCTGGCCATTGCGCACAGCGATGGTCTCGAACAGGCCATCGCCATAGGCCAGGCCGCGGTTCTGCAGGTTGACTGCAGTCGCAGGCTGGCCGTCGATCCAGCTGTGCATCAACCGGCGAACCGGCGGAACACCAGCGAGCCGTTGGTGCCACCAAAGCCGAACGAGTTGGACAGCACCACGTCGATCGGCATGCTGCGCGCCTGATGCGGCACGAAGTCGAGGTCGCACCCTTCATCCGGCTCATCGAGGTTGATGGTCGGTGGCGCCATCTGGCTGTTGATTGCCAGCACGCTGAAGATCGCCTCTACCGCGCCAGCGGCGCCCAGCAGGTGGCCGGTCATCGACTTGGTCGAGCTGACTGCCAGCTTGTAGGCGTGGTCACCGAACACACGCTTGATCGCAGCGACTTCGGCGATATCACCAGCCGGGGTCGAGGTACCGTGGGCATTGATGTAACTGACTTCATTTGGCTGAACGCCGGCGTCACGCAGGGCGTTGGCCATGCAGCGGGCAGCGCCTTCACCGCTGTCGGGTGGCGAAGTCATGTGATAGGCATCACCGCTCATGCCGAAGCCGACCAGCTCGGCGTAGATGGTCGCACCGCGAGCCTGGGCGTGCTCCAGCTCTTCGAGCACCAGGGCACCGGCGCCGTCAGACAGCACGAAGCCATCACGGCCCTTGTCCCACGGACGGCTGGCACGCATTGGCTCATCGTTGCGGGTCGACAACGCGCGCGAAGCTCCGAAGCCGCCCATGCCGAGACCGCAGGCCGCCATTTCGGCGCCACCGGCGATCATCACGTCCGCTTCACCGTAGGCGATGTTGCGCGCGGCCATACCGATGCAGTGCGTACCGGTGGTGCAGGCCGTGGCAATGGCGTAATTCGGCCCCTGCAGCCCCAGGTGGATCGACAGGAAACCGGAAATCATATTGATGATCGAACCCGGCACGAAGAACGGCGAAATACGCCGCGGGCCCTGCTCGTGCAAGGTACGGCTGGTTTCTTCGATGTTGGTCAGGCCACCAATGCCCGAACCCATGGCCACGCCGATGCGCTCACGGTTGGCGTCAGTGACTTCCAGGCCAGCATTGCGCACTGCCTGGAAGCCGGCCGCCAAGCCGTACTGTATGAACAGGTCGAGCTTGCGAGCTTCCTTGGCCGACAGGTACTGCTCAACCTCGAAGCCCTTCACCGAGCCGCCAAAACGGGTGGAGTAGGCAGACAGATCCGTGTGCTCGATCGGACCAATGCCACTGCGGCCAGCCAGAATGCCCTGCCAGGTGCTCGGTACATCGGTACCCAGTGGCGACAGCATACCCATACCGGTGACCACGACGCGTCTACGCGACACAGTACTCTCCTTTTCTAATAACAGAGTCTCTTGCCATTGCATTCAGGCAATGGAATGAAATGGCAACAGGCTCTCGAAGCCCGCAGATCGACGCAGGGCGTTCGCAAAGAAAAAACCGCACGCCGGTAAAGGCAGTGCGGTTTTTCTCGTCAAGAAGCGACGACTACAGCGTCTTAGGCCTTGTGGCTGTTGACGTAGTCGATTGCAGCTTGAACGGTAGTGATCTTCTCGGCTTCTTCGTCAGGGATTTCGGTCTCGAATTCCTCTTCCAGAGCCATCACCAGCTCAACGGTGTCAAGCGAATCGGCACCCAGGTCATCGACGAAGGACTTCTCGGTGGTCACTTCCTCTTCCTTGACGCCCAGTTGCTCGGCGACGATTTTCTTGACGCGTTCTTCGATGGTGCTCATACCTAGTTTTCACTCCTAATGGACATATGTCAGGCAGCTGGCCGGTGACCAAGTTTATAGAAAGACGTTCGCTTTTCAAGCGGAACACACCTTCAGTTCAGTCACCCGACCCTCTGTCCGGAATCTGGTTGCAGCTTTATAACGGATTTTAGGCTCGGAGTATGACTCTTTTTTTAAGCAATCCGTCACATTGAGTTGCAGTATTACATGTACATCCCGCCGTTCACCGGCACAGTAGCGCCGGTGACATAGGCTGCGCCGTCGGACGCCAGGAAGGAAACCACCTTGGCGATTTCGTCAGCCTGGCCCAGGCGGCCCAGCGGAATCTGGGTCTGCAGCGCTTCGCGCTGAGCTTCTGGCAGTTCGCGGGTCATGTCGGTGTCGATGAAGCCCGGGGTTACCGAGTTGACGGTGATACCGCGCGAGCCCACTTCACGCGCCAGCGCGCGGCTGAAGCCTTCGAGGCCCGCCTTGGCGGCCGCGTAGTTGGCCTGGCCAGCGTTACCCATTGCACCAACGACCGAGCCGATGCTGATGATACGACCCCAACGCGCCTTGGTCATGCCACGCAGCACGCCCTTGGACAAACGGTAGAGGCTGTTCAGGTTGGTGTCGATCACGTCGAACCACTCGTCGTCCTTCATGCGCAGCATCAGGTTGTCGCGGGTGATGCCGGCGTTGTTGACCAGAATGGTCGGCGCACCGAACTGTTCGCCAATGGCGCCCAGCACCGCTTCGACGGACTCGGCGCTGGTCACGTTCAGCTCCATGCCGGTACCGGTGATGCCGTGCTCTTTGAGGGTGGCGGCGATACGCTCGGCACCGGAGGCCGAGGTGGCGGTGCCGATCACGGTCGCGCCCTGGCGGCCCAGCTCAAGGGCGATGGCCTGGCCGATACCACGGCTGGCGCCGGTAACCAGTGCAACTTTACCTTGCAGGCTCATGCAAGCTTCTCCAAATTCAGGCCAGCGCCGCGCGGGTGGCGGCGACGGCGTCAGGGGTATTGAGGTTGTAGGTGGTCACGCCGTCGGCGCAACGCTTGTTCAGGCCAGCCAGCACCTTGCCCGGGCCGCACTCGACCAGGTTGACCGCGCCATTTGCGGCGAGCGTCTGCACGCATTCGACCCAGCGTACCGGCTGGTACAGCTGCGCTAGCAAGTCATGCTTGAGCGCATCGAGGTCGGCGGCGATGGCGGCGGTGACGTTCTGCACCACCGGAATCTGTGGGGCCTTCCATTCGATGGCGTTGACCGATTCGGCAAAACGCTCGGCAGCCGGCTTCATCAGTGCGCAGTGCGACGGCACGCTGACCGCCAGAGGCAGCGCGCGCTTGGCACCGGCCTCTTTGCACAGCGCCATGGCGCGGTCTACCGCCGCCTTGTTACCGGCGATCACGACCTGGCCTGGCGAGTTGAAATTCACTGCGCTGACCACTTCGTCTTCGGCAGCCTTGGCACAGATATCGACAACGACAGCGTCGTCCAGCCCAAGAATCGCGGCCATCGCACCGTGACCGGCAGGCACGGCTTCCTGCATCAGTTCGCCGCGGCGCTTGACCAGCTTCACTGCATCTTTGAGCGACAGGCTGCCAGCCGCGACCAACGCACTGTACTCACCCAGGCTGTGGCCGGAAACGAAGGCCGGCTTCGCGCCGCCCTCCTCCAGCCACAGGCGCCACAGCGCGATGGAGGCAGTGAGGATCGCCGGCTGGGTCTTGTCGGTTTGATTGAGTTGCTCTTCCGGCCCTTCCTGGACCAGCTTCCACAGGTCGTAGCCCAGAGCTTCGGACGCTTCCTTGAAGGTCTCGACGATTACCGGCTTCTCGGCGCCGAGTTCATTGAGCATGCCCAGCGACTGGGAACCTTGACCGGGAAAGACAAATGCGAGGGATGCAGACATTGAACAAGCCCTTATGATCTTGTCGTCGGATAGGGTGCGCCGAGCCCGAGGCTGGACGCAGAATCTGAAAACTTGGATGGAAACACAGACCAAGCGGTCACATTTAAGCACTTCATCGGCGAAATGCCTAAGGCAACAGGTCTTCAAGGCGCCCATGCAGGCGCTGCGGCAGGTTTTCCTGGATCTCGATCAGCGCGCGCTGAATGGCGCTCTGGAACCCCTGCACGCCGGCCGAGCCATGGCTCTTGATGACGATACCCTGCAACCCGAGAAAACTTGCACCATTGTGCCGCGCCGGCGCCAGGTCGGCCTGCAGGCGCTTGAGCAACGGCATGGCCATGGCCCCGGCAGCACGCGCCAGCACACCACCCTTGAACAGCTTCTCGATGCGGGCGCCGATCATGGTCGCCAGCCCTTCGCTGGATTTGAGCAGGATATTGCCGACAAAGCCGTCGCACACCACCACGTCCGCTTCACCGCGGTACAGGCCATCACCTTCGACGAAGCCGACATAGTTGAGGCCGCGTGCATTCTGCAGCAGTGTGGCGGCCAGCTTGACCTGCTGGTTACCCTTGATGTCCTCGGTACCGATATTCAACAACGCCACCCGCGGCCGATGAATACCCAGGGCCTGGGCGGCCACCGAGCCCATCACGGCGAACTGGTAGAGATTCTCGGCGCTGCAGTCGACATTGGCACCCAAGTCGAGCAACTGACAGTAACCCGCCTGGGTCGGGATAGCCGCCACCATGGCCGGCCGATCGATGCCCGGCAGGGTCTTGAGCACAAAGCGCGACAGCGCCATCAGTGCACCGGTATTGCCGGCACTGACGCAGGCCTGAGCCTTGCCATCACGCACCAGCTCGAGGGCAATGCGCATCGACGAGTCCGGCTTGCCGCGCAACGCCTGGGATGGCCGCTCGTCCATACCGATCACCTCACTCGCCGCAACAATCTGCAGACGTGCGCGATCCGTAGCCGCAAGGCCACTGACAAGATCTTCCAGAAGGGAGGGTTGACCGACGAGGGTCAGGTGCAGCGAGGGGGTAGCCGAAAGGCAGGCAATGCTAGCCTGGACAATGCTGCGGGGACCGAAGTCCCCGCCCATTGCGTCGATCGCGATGATCTGAGCGGACAAGGATTACTCGTCAGCGCCCTTGTCGATCACTTTGCGACCACGGTATACGCCTTCTGGCGAAACGTGGTGACGCAGGTGCATTTCACCGGTGGTTTTTTCTACCGACAGTGCGTTTTCCGACAGGGCGTCGTGCGAACGACGCATGTCACGGGCAGAGCGGGATTTTTTGTTCTGCTGAACAGCCATAATTGATTAACTCCTAAACGTTTGGGTCACGCTTTAACTGCGCCAAAACACTGAACGGGTTGGACCGCGATACCTCGTCCTTGCTCGAATCGGGCTCGTCTGCGCCCGCCGGCTGCTGGCATTCTTCCGGATGATGAGCAGGCACAATGGGCAAGGCGAGCAGAAGCTCCTCCTCGATCAAGGCCTGCAGATCCAATGGATCTTCGCCCAGTTCCAGCACGTCATAGCCTTTCGGCAACGACTGGGTATTCGCACCCTCCTTCACCACAGCGTATGAACATTCGCTGTGAATCGGCAGGGTGACCAGCTCAAGACAACGCTGGCAAACCATTTTGACTTCGACATCCAGTTCGCTGTGGATAACCACAACGTGCTGTTCGTCTCGTTCAAAATCGAACTTCGCCTGCACCGTACCGACATTGTCGGAAAGCGGGTCGCAGAGTCTTTCCAAATCAGCGAGTTGCAGCGAACCATTAAGGGTTACGCCACGATCGGCTAATTTGCGCGGGTCAACGTGAGGTGGAATCGGGTCATTCAACATAGGCGCAGCATTCTAGGGATGCCCCCCGCCTCTGTCAAAGGAAATTAGGCGGCATCTTGCATGTTAGAATTTGGGTTACTTCAACAGGAGTCTACCATGCTGCCTTTGCTGCTGGCTTCCAGCTCACCTTATCGGCGCGAACTGCTCGCACGCCTGCGCCTGCCTTTTACCTGCGCAAGCCCCGATCTAGACGAGCGGCGCCTGGATAACGAGCCCGCCACGGCACTGGTGCGGCGCCTGGCACAGCAAAAGGCCGAAGCACTGGCCAGCAGCCATCCAGGGCACTTGATCATCGGCTCCGACCAAGTCGCGGTACTGGGTGAACAGATCCTCGGTAAGCCCCATAGCTTTGAGCGCGCCTGCGAGCAGTTGCTCGAGGCCAGCGGGCAGCAAGTTACCTTTCTGACCGGCCTGGCGCTGCTAAACAGCGCCACAGGGCAATGCCAGGTCGATTGCGTGCCGTTTACCGTGACGATGCGGGAACTGGACCGGGAGCGGGTGGAGCGCTACGTGACCGCAGAACAGCCGCTCGATTGCGCAGGTAGCTTCAAGGCCGAAGGGCTCGGCGTGAGCTTGTTCAAGAGCACCCACGGGTGCGATGCCACCAGCCTGATCGGCCTGCCGCTGATTCGGCTGGTGGATATGCTGACCGCAGAGGGCGTGGTGATCCCTTGATATAAAGATGGGGCCGACTGGCGGCCCCATAACGCATATCAGCGCAGAGTGGGGCCCTGAAGCCCCATGTACAGGGCCAGATGCTCCGCCACACTGGCACCAATGCGCTTGGAGAAGCGATCGAACGGCGATTCCTGAACGGTGAAATCGACCAGCTCCTTCTCCCCCACAACCTCACGCGCCACGTAGCTGGCACTGCCCAGCCCATCCACCAGGCCAAGCGCCTTGGCCTGCTCGCCAGACCACACCAGGCCGCTGAACAACTCGGGATGCTCCTTATCCTTCAGGCGATCACCCCTGCCCTGCTTGACCATGGCAATGAACTGCTGATGCGTGGTATTCAGCACACCCTGCCAGAACGCACGCTCTTCCGGCTTCTCCGGCGAGAACGGATCCAGGAACGCCTTGTGCTCACCCGCGGTGTAGGTACGCCGCTCGACACCCAGCTTCTCCATCGACCCAACAAAACCGTAACCGGCCGCGGTCACACCAATGGAGCCCACCAGGCTGGCCTTGTCGGCATAGATCTCGTCGGCCGCACTGGCAATGTAATAAGCGCCAGACGCACCCAGGTCGGCAATCACCGCATACAGCTTGATAGCCGGATACTCGGCGCGCAGCCGGCGGATTTCGTCATACACGTAACCCGCCTGCACCGGGCTGCCGCCCGGACTGTTGATACGCATGATCACCGCTTTGGTCTTGGGGTCCTTGAACGCTTCGCGCAGGCTCTTGACCAGGTTGTCGGCACTGGCGGCCTCCTGGTCGGCGATAACCCCGCGCACCTCTACCAGCGCCGTATGGTTGGTACTGCGCGAGGCGGCCTTGTCCATGTCCGTGAACGGCAGGAACAGCGCCAACATGCCGAACAGGTAGACGAAGGTCAGCAGCTTGAAGAAAATCCCCCAGCGCCGCGCCCGGCGCTGCTCCTGGACACCGGCCAGCAGGGTCTTCTCCAGCAGCTTCCAGCTTTTGCGCTCTTCGCGCTCTTCGGGTTCAGACTCAGGTGCCTTCCACTCTTCAGCCATGCTCACCTACCTTGGATTTGGATTTGCGCAGAACCACCCAGCCACTCGCGCAGCTGGGAAAAATGATCGATGCACACTTGCGGACCGAATTCGCACAATGCCTGAAGCGACATGGCCCCATAACCCACCGCCACCGAATGCATACCGGCATTGCTGGCCATCTGCAGATCGAACGCCGAATCTCCGACCATCACCGCTCGGCCAGGTTCGACGCCACAGTGCGTGAGGATCTCCTCGAGCATCAGCGGGTGCGGCTTGCCACGGGTTTCGTCGGCAGCCCGAGTGATGTCGAAGAATTGCTCCCACCCATTAGCCTTGAGCACCCGGTCGAGCCCGCGGCGCGCCTTGCCGGTCGCCACCGCCAGGCGATAGCCCTCGGCCCGGAAGGCATCCAGCGATTCGACCACACCCTCGAACAGCGGCGAAGGCTGCTGATCGAGCGCCATATAGATGTTGGCATAGTGCTGACGGAAGGCTTCGACCTGCACGGTATCGAGGTGAGGATACAGGGTCGAGATAGCTTCACCGAGGGCCAGGCCGATGATGCCCTTGACCGCTGCTTCAGGGCTTGGCGCCTCGCCTGCCCGCTCGGCGGCGGCATTCATCGCTTCGACGATACGGCCAATCGAGTCGGCCAGCGTGCCGTCCCAGTCGAAGATCAGCAGCTCATAAGGCTTTTTCATGAATCAGGTCGCACTCAGACGTTCCACGGTTTTTGCCCACACCTCATCCACCGGCGCTTCCAGCTTGAGCTCACCCCCATCGGGCAGCGGCACGGTCAGGGCATAGGCATGCAGGAACAAGCGCTTGCCACCCAGCTCGCGAATCTCGCGACTGAAGTCTTCATCGCCGTATTTGCTGTCGCCGGCGATCATGTGGCCGGCGTGCAGCGCGTGCACGCGGATCTGGTGGGTACGCCCAGTGATCGGCCGCGCCTCGACAATAGTGGCGAACTCACCGAAACGGCGCAGCACGCGGAACAGGGTCAGCGCTTCCTTGCCTTCGTCATTCACCTCGACCATGCGCTCGCCTGAGCGCAGGTTGCTCTTGAGCAGCGGCGCATTGACCTGCTTTTTGGCGGTAGGCCAATGGCCGCGCACCAACGCCATGTAGCGCTTGTCAACGCCATCGCCGCGCAAGGCGGCGTGCAGGTGGCGCAGCATGCTGCGCTTTTTGGCGATCATCAGCAGGCCCGACGTGTCACGGTCCAGGCGGTGCACCAGCTCCAGCTCCTTGGCGTCCGGGCGCAGCTGGCGCAGCGCCTCGATCACACCAAAGCTCAGGCCGCTGCCGCCATGCACGGCAATGCCAGAAGGTTTGTTCATCACGATCAGCGCCTTGTCTTCGTAGACAATGGCGGCTTCCAGGCGCTGCAGCAGCCCTTGGGCCACCGGCGCCGGCTCGTCGCGCTCAGGCAAGCGCACCGGCGGCACGCGCACGATGTCGCCGGCCTGGATCTTGTACTCAGGTTTGACGCGGCCCTTGTTGACCCGCACCTCGCCTTTGCGCAGGATGCGGTAGACCAGCGTCTTGGGCACGCCTTTGAGCGCCGTGATAAGGAAATTGTCGATGCGTTGGCCGGCAAGCTCCGGCGCGACTTCGATCAGCTGCACGCCGGAAGTCGGAGGGGTATTGGTCGTCATGGCGGGAATGATAACAATTTTTTATGGAATTGAAGCACTTAATCATTGCTGCTATAGTCGCGAACGCCGCCAAAAGCGGCAGGCCAGCGGCACCAGGCCCTTAGCCGGTCCCTGACCTACGCAATTCTGCAGGACGCGAGGCCGTCCTACGGGGTTTTCGCCAGTTTACCGAATTGCCTGGAATCGCCACCAGCGCTGTGTAGAGAAGACCGAAAAAAAACGACAAGTGCGGTGTTTCACCTGCTTACCCGATTCTTTTCGCTGTACCTCTGCCCGCCCGTCGCTTCCACGCAACGCACGGCGAATACTTCGGAAATACCTGCCTTGGACATGAATGGCGTCAGCGCCAAACCAGCGCTGGCGAAAAATGCAACCCGTTGCGGATTCAGCGCGCGGCAGCACCCGAATTATCAGGGATACGTGCAGGGTGGAGATGCACAGCCCTCGGACCGTGTAGCACCGCGTCCGGCCACCGGCCCAGTGAATGGCCGGCGAGCGGATAAGGTCCTGAACAGATGCCCCTCGGGCGTCCACGGCTGACGGTTGATTCCTCCTCCTGACTGAGTGCACGAGGCCTGCTGGGTTGATTCGGATATCGATTCGGATATCTCTGCAGATACCGCAGGGGCCTCTTGGCACCGCAGCAAACAGGACGCGTCGTCGCGACAACGGCAGGCTGGGCAACCGGCTGGTGCCGAACGTTGCTCGACACGGGGGTGGCCCGGCCACCCTTTGCGCACCTTGGCACCGACCATGAGAAGTCGTGTGTGCCGAACGCCGTTTCCGGCAGCCCGGAAACCGACGGTACAACATGAAAAGAATGCTGATTAACGCAACTCAACCCGAAGAGTTGCGTGTAGCCCTGGTGGACGGCCAACGTCTCTACGACCTGGACATCGAGTCCGGTGCGCGTGAGCAGAAAAAGGCCAACATCTACAAAGGCAAGATCACCCGGATCGAGCCCAGCCTCGAAGCCGCCTTCGTCGACTTCGGCTCCGAACGTCACGGCTTCCTGCCGCTGAAGGAAATCTCCCGCGAATACTTCAAGAAAACCCCTGAAGGCCGCGTCAACATCAAGGAAGTCCTGAGCGAAGGCCAGGAAGTCATCGTCCAGGTCGAGAAGGAAGAGCGCGGCAACAAAGGCGCCGCCCTGACCACCTTCATCAGCCTGGCTGGCCGCTACCTGGTGCTGATGCCGAACAACCCGCGCGCAGGCGGCATCTCCCGCCGCATCGAAGGCGAAGAGCGCAACGAGCTGCGTGAAGCCCTCAACGGCCTGACCGTGCCGGGCGACATGGGCCTGATCGTGCGCACTGCCGGCCTTGGCCGCAGCAGCGAAGAAATGCAGTGGGACCTCGACTACCTGCTGCAGCTGTGGACCGCCATCAAGGAAGCGTCCCTGGACCGTGCCGCGCCGTTCCTGATCTACCAGGAAAGCAACGTCATCATCCGCGCCATCCGCGATTACCTGCGCCAGGACATCGGCGAAGTGCTCATCGACAGCATCGATGCCCAGGAAGAAGCCCTGACCTTCATCCGCCAGGTGATGCCGCAGTACGCCAGCAAGGTCAAGCTGTACGAAGACAGCGTGCCGCTGTTCAACCGCTTCCAGATCGAAAGCCAGATCGAAACCGCCTTCCAGCGCGTCGTCGACCTGCCGTCCGGCGGCTCGATCGTGATCGACCCGACCGAAGCCCTGGTATCCATCGACATCAACTCGGCGCGCGCCACCAAAGGCAGCGACATCGAGGAAACCGCCCTGCAGACCAACCTGGAAGCGGCCGAAGAAATCGCCCGCCAGCTGCGCCTGCGTGACATCGGCGGCCTGATCGTCATCGACTTCATCGACATGACCCCGGCGAAGAACCAGCGCGCCGTCGAAGAGCGTGTGCGCGAGTGCCTCGAGGCAGACCGCGCCCGCGTCCAGGTTGGCCGCATCTCGCGCTTCGGCCTGCTGGAAATGTCCCGCCAGCGCCTGCGCCCATCGCTGGGCGAAAGCAGCGGTATCGTCTGCCCACGCTGCTCGGGCACCGGCATCATCCGTGACGTCGAGTCGCTGTCGCTGGCAATCCTGCGCCTGATCGAAGAAGAAGCCCTGAAGGACCGTACCGCCGAGGTGCGTGCCCAGGTGCCGATCCCGGTGGCCGCGTTCCTGCTCAACGAGAAGCGCAACTCGATCACCAAGATCGAGCTGCGCACCCGTGCGCGCATCATCATTCTGCCGAACGATCACCTGGAAACCCCGCACTTCGAAGTCCAGCGCCTGCGCGACGACAACCCCGAAGTGCTGAACAACCAGTCCAGCTACGAAATCGCCGCCACCGAAACCGAAGAAGTGCCGCAGCAGGCGGCCACGCGCACCCTGGTTCGCCAGGAAGCTGCCGTCAAGACTGCCCCGCCGCGCACCAATGCGCCGGTACCGAGCGCCGTAGAAGAGCAACAGCCTGCTGCGCCTGCAGCGCCAGCACCAAGCGTGCCGGAGCCAAGCCTGTTCAAAGGCCTGGTGAAGTCGCTGGTCAGCCTGTTCGCAGGCAAGGAAGAGCCTGCCGCCGCGCCTGTCGTCGCTGCCGAGAAGCCAGCTGCCGAGCGCACTCAACGCAACGAAGAGCGTCGCAACGGCCGCCAGCAGAGCCGCAACCGCAACGGCCGTCGTGACGAAGAGCGCAAGCCACGTGAAGAACGCGCCCCGCGCGAAGAACGTGCGCCACGCGAAGAACGTGCGCCACGCGAAGAGCGCGCCCCTCGTGAAGAACGTGCCCCACGCGAAGAACGCGCACCCCGTGAAGAGCGCGCACCTCGCGAGGAACGCGCACCACGCCAGCCACGCGAAGACCGCCGCGGCAACCGCGAGGAACGCGTCCGCGAACTGCGCGAACCTCTGGACGCAGCACCGGTAGCCCGCGAAGAGCGCGCGCCACGGGAAGAACGCGCACCTCGCGAAGAGCGTGCACCGCGTGAAGAACGTGCCCCACGCGAAGAGCGTGCACCTCGCGAAGAGCGTGCTCCACGTGAAGAACGCGCACCTCGCGAAGAGCGCGCGCCACGTGAAGAACGCGTACCTCGCGAAGAGCGCGCGCCACGTGAAGAACGCGCACCTCGCGAAGAGCGCGCCCCACGTGAAGAACGCCAGCCACGCCCTGCCCGCGAAGAACGTCAGCCGCTCGAAGCCGAACAGGCCGCAGAAAAAGCTGCCGAGCTTGCCGAAGAGCAACTGCCAAACGAAGAGCTGCAGCAGGACGAGCAGGAAGGTTCGGATGACGAACGTCCACGCCGCCGCTCCCGTGGCCAGCGTCGTCGCAGCAACCGTCGTGAGCGCCAGCGCAATGCCAATGGTGACCTGATCGACGGCAGCGACGAAGAAGGCAGCGAGGAGCAACCACAACAGCACCAGGCTACCGAGCTGGGTGCCGAACTGGCCGCCGGCCTGGCCGTCACCGCCGCAGTCGCCACCAGCAACATCAGTGCCGGTGCCGAAGCCGAAGCCAACCAGCAAGCCGAACGCGCCAGCGCCGAAACGGCTGCCACCGACAACAGCGAAGTTGCGCAAGTTGCCGAGCAGGTTGAACCTGTTGCCCAGGCTGAAGACGTTGCCATCGCGCCCGTGGTTGAGCAGCCGGTCAGCGAGCCAGTCGCCGCGGTTGAAGTGACTGCCGAGCCTGTGGTCGAAGTAGCGCCGCAGCCTGTGGTCGAAGAAGCCCCAGCAGCTGAGCCAGTTGTCGCTACCCAGGTACCTGTCGAGGCCGCGGTCGAAGCGCCAGCCGTCGAGGCCGGTGAAGCCGAGAAAGCTCCAGTTGTCGTCGAACAAGCGCCGGCTGCCGAGCAACCTGCTCCGGTCGTCGAAGCTCAGCCTGACGCCGCTGTCGAACCAGCACCTGTCGCTGCCGAGGTAGCACCTGTGGTTGCCGAGCCCGCCCCGGTCGAAACACCGGCCGTGGTCGAAGCCGCTACCGTGATGCTGGCAAACGGCCGCGCGCCTAACGACCCACGTGAAGTGCGTCGCCGCAAGCGTGAAGCCGAAGCTGCCGCCAAGGCTGCGCAGGAAGCTGCCGCCGCCGAGCCAGCGCTGGAAACCGCCGATGAGCACAAGCCTCATCACGGTTGATAGCCACGGCTGAATGAAAAAGCCCCGCCAGTGCGAACTGGCGGGGCTTTTTCTTGGCGGGCTTTTTTATCAGTGTCGGCGCCTGCTCCTGCAGGAGGCTCAGTACAGGTTGGGCTCCATCTCCAGCTCAACCCCGAACTTCGCCAGGATATCCGCCTGGATGCGCTGCGCCAGGGCATGCAACTGCGCCCCGCTCGCCTGGCCATGGTTGACCAGCACCAACGACTGCAAACGGTGCACCCCGGCATCGCCATCACGATAGCCCTTCCACCCCGCCTGCTCGATCAGCCAGCCTGCCGCCAGCTTCTCCCAGCCATCACCCTGGGGATACGCCACCACCCCTGGATACGCCGCGCGAATGCGCACCACCTGATCAGCGGGCACCACCGGGTTCTTGAAAAAGCTGCCGGCATTACCCAGCTCGGCGGGGTCTGGCAGCTTCTCACGGCGAATACTGCAAATGGCATCGCTGATGGCCTGCGCAGTCGGTGCCTGCACGCCCTGTTCGGCCAGGCGTTGACGCACCGGGCCGTAGTCCAGATGGGCCTGCAGGCTATGGCTCAAGGCAAACCGCACACGCAGAATCAACCAGCGCCCAGGGTTACGCTTGAACAGGCTGTCGCGGTAACCGAAAGCGCAATCCTCCAGGCTGAAATCACGCAGCTCGCCGGTCTCCCGATCAAGCGCCGTCAGCCCGGCAAATACATCCTTGATCTCGACCCCGTAGGCGCCCACGTTCTGCATCGGCGCAGCACCCACGGTTCCAGGGATCAGGCTGAGGTTCTCCAGGCCGCAGAAGCCTTGCTGCAGCGACCACTGCACGAACGGGTGCCAAGGCTCACCGGCTTCAGCCTCGACCACCACCCGGCCCGCATCATCGCTGAGCACCCGGCGACCGCGGCTGGCCACGTGCAGCACCAGTGCATCGACATCACGGGTCAGCAGCAGGTTGCTGCCACCCCCCATCACCAGCACCGCAACCCCACGCTGGCGCGCCTGCGACAATGCCTCACGCAGCTCATCGTCGTTGTGTGCCTGGGTGAAATAGCGGGCTTTCACATCGATGCCGAAGGTGTTGTAAGGCTTGAGCGAAACCTGCTCCTGCCAGCGCGCCGTCATAACCGCCCCTTGATTTCCACGACCAGCTCACGGCAGGCCGCCTCGACCAGGTCGAGTACCTGCTCGAAGCCGTCAGCCCCCCCGTAGTACGGGTCTGGGACCTCATCGAGGGCAGCGCCATAACGACGCAGGAACAGGTCGAGTTCGCCCTGCGCAGTGTGCGGGCGCATGGCGCGCAGGTGGTCCAGGTTGCTTTCATCCATGGCCAGAATCAGGTCGTACTCGGCAAAATGCGCCGCCTTTACCTGCTGGGCGCGCTGCTGCGAAAGGTCATAACCCCGCGCCAGCGCGGCCTTGCAGGTACGGCTGTCGGGCGCCTTGCCCACGTGCCAGTCACCGGTACCGGCGGAGGCCACGTGAACCTGATCGCCCAGGCCAGCAGCCTGCAGCTGATGGCGCAGCACACCCTCGGCGGTGGGCGAACGGCAGATATTGCCCAGGCAAACGAACAGGACGCGCATCAGGCCTCCAGCAAGCGCCGGACGCGCTCCAGGTCTTCCTGTGTGTCGACACCCACGGCCGGGGCCTCGATGGCGTCTTCTACATGGATACGCACGCCGTGCCACAGCGCCCGCAACTGCTCCAGTGCCTCGGTCTGCTCGAGCCCGCACGGCCCCCAGCTGACGAAGTCCTGGAGGAAGCCGACACGGTAAGCGTACATGCCGATGTGGCGACGATATGGCACACCCTCGGGCAGTTGATCACGCTTGTTGGCGAAGGCATCGCGCGCCCACGGCAGTGGCGCACGGCTGAAGGTCAAGGCCAGGCCGTTCTTGTCGCTGACAACCTTGACCGCGTTGGGGTTGAACACGGTTTCCGGGTCATGGATCGGCTCGGCCAGAGTGGCGATACCGGCATTCGGGTGCGCGGCCAGGTTGGCGGCGACCTGGTCGATGATTACCGGCGGAATCAACGGCTCGTCACCTTGCACGTTGACCACGATCTCATCGGCGCTCAAACCGAGCTGCGCGGCCACTTCGGCCAGGCGGTCGGTGCCCGACTCATGGTCGACGCGGGTCATCAGCACTTCACCGCCAAAGGCCTGGCAGGCCTTGAAAATACTGGCATCGTCGGTGGCGATGACCACACGGCTGGCGCCGCTTTTGCGCGCCTGCTCCCAGACGTGCTGGACCATCGGCTTGCCAGCGATCAGCAGCAACGGTTTGCCTGGCAGGCGCGTGGAACGCAGCCGGGCAGGAATGACCACGGTGAAATTCAGGCTCATTTGTCCAGACGCTCGTCGTCGGTCAGGGTACGCGCCTCGCTTTCCAGCATCACCGGGATGCCGTCGCGGATCGGGTAGGCCAGGCCTGCGCCCTTGCTGATCAGCTCGGTCTTGTCAGCGCTGAGCTTGAGCGGGCCCTTGGTGATCGGGCAGGCGAGGATATCGAGCAGTTTGGTGTCCATGAAAGCTTCCTTGAGGCCAGATGGCCGGAAATTGAATAGGGCTCAGGGCGTTCGGTGCCCTGGCAGCAAGCGTTGCAGCTGGCTGTCGAACCAGGCGCTGAAGGCTGGCCCAGGCTGTGCTTCAACGGCCAGGTACCACCAGTCATCGGCGGCGAAGGCCCGGCATTTCACCGCATCCTTCTCGGTCATCACCAGCGGCAGCGGCGGGCTGAACGCAAGGCTTTGCGCGCTGAACTGCGCATGGTCGGCAAACGGGTGCGGCACCGGCTGCCAGTTTAGCCCCAGCAGGGTATTGAAGAAACGTTGCGGGTTGCCGATGCCGGCAACCGCGTGCAGGCGCTGGCCTGCGGGGAAATGGTCGAGCGCGCGGCGCTCACCGCTGCGCAGGTTGACCAAGGCACTGGGCTGCAGGCGCAAGGCAAACCCATCGGGGCGGTCGCCGCTGGCACCGTTGAACAGCACCGCATCAGCCGCCTGCAGGCGCTCGGCCGGCTCGCGCAGCGGCCCGGCTGGCAGGCAACGGCCGTTGCCCAGGCCGCGGGCGGCGTCGATCAGCACCAACTCAAGGTCACGCGCCAGGCGGTAGTGCTGCATGCCGTCATCGCACAGGATCAGGTCCAGCGGTTCACTGGCCAGCAGGGCTTGCACGGCGCGGGAACGGTCCGGGTCGATCATCAGCGGCACGCCCGTGCGCTGGACGATCAGCAAGGGTTCATCGCCGGCCTGTTCGGCACCCTGCTGCGCCTCGACGCGCCAGGGGAACTGCGGTGGTTTGGCGCCATAACCACGGCTGACCACACCGACCTTCAGCCCCTGACGGCGGCAATGCTCGATCAGCCAGAGGATCATCGGTGTCTTGCCGGTACCCCCGACAGTGATGTTCCCCACCACGATGACCGGCACCGGGGCACGGTAGCTGGCACTTTCACCACTGAGAAAACGCGCGCGTTTGCGCAGCACCACGCGGCGATACAGCGCCTCGAGCGGGCGCAGCAGGGCCAGGGCCGGGTGCCCGGCGTACCAGGCGGCAAGCAGACGGTCGGCAAGCGCCATCAAGGTGTCCCCTGGGCTGCCTCGACGGTGGTCATGCGCAAGTGGCTGAAACCGAGCTTGCCGGCGGCATCCATTGCAGTGATCACGGCCTGGTGCGGGGTTTTGCCGTCGGCACTGATCGCCAGCGGCAGCTTGTTGTCGCCACCGGACTCACGCTCGATCGCCTCGGTCAGGGTAGCCAGGTCGCTCTTGGGCAGCAGGTGGTTGTTCACCGAATACACCCCGTCGGCGCTGATGGTGACTTCCACCAGCTTGTCCTGGTCGGCTGACGGCTGCTCGGCACTGGCGGCCTCGGGCAGCTCGACGCGCAGCTGGGTTTCGCGGGTAAAGGTGGTGGTGACCACGAAGAACAGCAGCAGGACGAACACCACGTCGATCAGCGACGCGAGGTTGATATCGACGTTCTCCCGCTGGCGATTGCGCCGAAACTTCACGCCTTGCCTCCGGCCACTTCGACTTCGCGGTCGCCCTGGATGACTTCCACCAGCTTGATCGCCTCTTGCTCCATGCCCACCACCAGCTCATCGATGCGGCGCAGCAGGAAGCGGTGGAAGAACACCGCCGGAATACCCACCATCAGGCCGGCTGCAGTGGTCACCAGCGCCTTGGAGATACCGCCGGCCAGTACCGAGGCGTTGGCAGTCATCTGCGAGCCCATGAAGGCACTGAAGATGTCGATCATGCCCAGCACGGTGCCCAGCAGGCCAAGCAGCGGAGCCATGGCGGCAATGGTGCCGAGGGTGCTGATGTAGCGCTCGAGCTCGTGGATGACACGCGAGGCGGCCTCCTCGATGCACTCTTTCATGATTTCGCGGCCATGGCGCGAGTTGGCCAGGCCCGCCGCAAGGATCTCACCCAACGGCGAATCGGCGCGCAAGGCCTTGAGCTTGTCACTGGTAAGTTGCTTGTCCTTGATCCACATCCATACCTGGCCCAGCAGGTGCGGCGGGGTAACGCGACTGGCGCGCAGGGTCCACAGGCGCTCGACGACGATAGCCATGGCAGCGATGGAACTCAGAATGATCGGCAGCATCATCCAACCACCGGACTTGACCAATTCCCACACAGTAAACGCCCCTTTGGAAAAAGGCCGCCACTCTACCATACGCGCGCAGGGGCCTCATCTGCCGAAGGTCAGGGAATTGGCGTGCAGAGCTGGGAGGTGCATGCCAGCATCCCCCTCACTCAGCTCGAACCCGCCAAAACCGCCGCTGCCCCCTCATACCTTCAACCTCCCCATACCGCCCCAGCACCACCCGCAACGCCCCCTCCACCGCCGTGTCATGCACCGCCAGCCCATGCCGCTGATAACGCTCCATCACCTGAACATGCGGGTGCCCGAAGCTGTTGTTGCGCCCTCGCGAGATCAATACCCCACGCGCAGCGGTAGCCCGGATGAACGCTTCGGTGGACGAACTGCGGCTGCCATGGTGCGGTGCCTGCAACCAGTCGATACGCGGCGCTTCGGTGTCCGCCAGCCAGGCCCGTTCGGCAGCAGCTTCCATATCCCCCGCCAGCAGCAAGCGCTCGCCCTGCGCCTCTACCAACAGCACACAGGAGCGATCATTGCTGCTTTGTCCCTGCGCCCAGCGCCACAGCGAAAAGCGCACCCCATCCCAGTCCCATTGTTCGCCACTGGCGCAAGGCTGCAATGGCACATGCTCCAGCGCTTCCCCGCCGATCAGCCGCCTGACCGGCAGACCACGCTCTATGGCCGCAGCACCACCCGCATGGTCGGCATGCGCATGGCTGATCACCATCAGGTCCAGGCTGCCCACCCCCAGCTTACGCAGGGTCGGCAGCACCACCCGCTCGCCCAGGTCGCTTTCGCCTCTGGCTGGCCCGGCGTCGTACAGCAGGTTGTGATGCCGGGTACGCACCAACACCGCCAGGCCCTGGCCAACGTCCAGCTGCCAGACCTCGACCTGCCCGAGCGGCACCGGCTCCCTGGGCACCCACAGGGCCAGCAGCATCAGCCCTCCCGACCCGCGCAACGGCACACCACGGGGCAGCAAAACCAACAGAGCGCCCAGACACACCAGCAGCCAGGCCCACAACGGCAGAGCCGGCGGCACCCAAGCCGGGCGCTGCTGGGCCACCAGCGCCAGCAGCCGGAACAGCCCATCCAGAAGGCCGCCCGCCAGCCACAGCAGCGCCTCCCCTATCCCGCCCAGCGGCAGCAACAGCGTGCCCAGCAACGCTAACGGCAACACCGCCAGGCTGACCCATGGCACCGCTACAAGATTCGCCAGCGGCGCACTCAGGCTCACCGGCAAGCCTGTAGCCAGCAGCACCGGTAGCAAACCAATGGCAATGACCCACTGCGCACGCGTCCAGGCCTGCCAGGGTCGCCAACCACCCAAGCGGCCACTGAAGCAATAGAGGAGCGTGGCCACGGCGGCAAACGACAGCCAGAACCCAGGCAGCAGCGCCGCCAGCGGTTCGACCAGCAGCACCGCGACCAGCGCCAGCAATAGCGGCAACATTGCGCCGAGGTGGCGAAAGCGCAGGCGCCACAGCAACACGACCGCCAACATCAGGCAGGCACGCTGCACCGGCACACCAGCACCGGCCAGCCAGCCGTAAGCCAGCGCCGCCACCATGGCCAGGCCACACGCCCACGGCAGCCACGGCAACCTTGCAGGCCACAGCCCCCAACGTGCCAGTCCGGCGACCAAGCCGTACAGCAAACCGGCCACCAGGCCAATGTGCTGGCCAGAAATCACCAGCAGGTGCACCGTGCCGGTGGCCTGCAGCGTCTGCCAGTCCTCGCGGGCCAGGCCGGCGCCGTCACCAAGCACCAGTGCCACCAATGCGGCCTCCCGGCCATTGGCTTTGATCGCCAGCAAGCGCTGGCGCAGCGCATCGCGCCAACCACCGGTCACCGGCGCCAGTAGCTGCCCGGTTTTTACCGTACCGGTGGCGCCCACCCGCCGTGCCAGCAGTTGCGCCTCCCGATCGGGCCCATGTGGGTTGAGCAGCCCGGCCGGGCGCTGCAAGGTCACGGCCAGCCGCCAATGCTCACCCGCGCGCAGCGGCGGCCCGTCGAACCAACTCAGTTGCAACCTTTGCGGCAGCTCGGCCCGCCGCGAGTGTGCTGCCTCCAGCTCGAAACGCACGCCTTGCGCCGTTCGGGCTGGCAAGCCAACCACCCGCCCCTCCAGCCACAAGGTGCGGCCATCCAGGCCGGCAGCCAGGCGATCATCCAGGGCGTTCTGAGCAGACCAGCAGGCCCAACACAGGCCCAGCAGAAAGCAGCCCAACGGCCAAGCGCGGGAAAACAGGCTAACGACAGCGAAGGCCGCCAGCGCTAGCAACCATCCGACCGATGGCAATACGGGGAGAAAGCCTAGGCACAGCAGCCCGAGCGCGAGCGCAAACATCCCTGTGCGCATGAGGTAGAGCTCCCGAAGCACAATCGCTTAGAGAGGCATAGCCTAAAACCGGGCCTGGCTCGCTCAACAATTGTCACAAACTCTGAAAGAGGCTGAGCTGGAATCAAGGCATACTTCCCCGATCAACGCTCCGGGAGCCTACATGCCGCGCCGTCTGTTCAAACGCTACATGCCGGACCCGACCAGCATTCGGGAACACAAGTCCTTACGCTTTTTCGGCAAGCTGCTGCACGACCCGAACCTCTGGCACCTCAACCGCCACTCGGTGGCCAGGGCCATGGGTGTGGGCCTGTTCGCAGCGTTGATCCCCATCCCCATGCAGATGCTGTTGGCGGCAGCACTGGCAATCCCGGTACGCGGTAACCTGCCAATCGCTGTCAGCCTGGTCTGGCTGACCAACCCGCTGACCATGCCGCCGGTATTCTTCGTCACCTACATGACCGGCGCCTGGCTATTGCAGACACCCCCGCGCACGTTGCCCGACAACCTCACGTTCGAATGGATCACCGACCAGCTGTCGACGGTATGGCAGCCCTTCCTGCTGGGCTCGGTGGTGTGCGGGGTGGTGCTGGGCATTGCCGCCTACTTCACCACCCTGCTGTACTGGCGCTGGTGGATTGGCCGGCAGTGGCGCCGGCGCAAACTCAAGTGCTCGCCGAAAAGCTCAGGCACGCATGCCGCGGCCGCTGACCAGCAGGCGGACGCACAGCATGTAGAGCACGGCAGTGGCGACCAGCATAAAGGTGATCGCCGTACCAATGCTGATATCCGACACCCCTAGAATACCGTAGCGGAACGAGTTGACCATGTGCAGCACCGGGTTGGCCAACGACACAGTCTGCCAGAAGGGCGGCAGCAGGTTGATCGAGTAGAACACCCCGCCCAGGTAAGTCAGCGGCGTCAGCACAAAGGTCGGGATAATCGAGATATCGTCGAAATTGCGTGCAAACACGGCGTTGACGAAGCCCAGCAGCGAGAAGATGGTGGCCGTCAGCAGCACCACGACCACGGTCACGCCCAGGTGGTGCACTTGCAGATCGGTAAAGAACATCGACAGGATGGTCACGATCACCCCGACCGCCAGACCGCGCAGCACGCCACCCAGCACATAGCCGACAAGAATGGTGTGCGGCGATACCGGTGACACCATCAACTCTTCGATCGAGCGCTGGAATTTGCTGCCGAAGAAGCTCGACACCACGTTGCCGTAGGAGTTGGTGATCACTGACATCATGATCAGCCCCGGCACGATGTACTGCATGTAGGTGAAGCCACCCATGTCGCCGATCTGCCGGCCAATCAGGTTACCGAAGATCACGAAGTACAGCACCATGGTGATCGCCGGCGGCAGCAAGGTTTGCGGCCAGATGCGCAAGAAGCGCCGCACTTCACGGTAGACGATGGTGTTCAGGGCGACCCAGTTGGTGCGCAGTTCCACACTCATACAGCCACCTTCGACAGGTTTTTTTCCACCAGGGACACAAACAGCTCCTCGAGTCGGTTGGTCTTGTTGCGCAGGCTTTGCACTTCGATGTTCTGCAACGCCAACTGGCCGAACAGCGCGGTAATGCCGATGTCCTTTTCCACTTGCACCTCAAGGGTGTGCGGGGTCAGCAGCCGGCATGGGTAGCCTTGCAGCACCGGCGCGCTGGCCAGGTCCTGCTTGATGTCAAGCACGAAGGTTTCGACATGCAGCTTGCCCAGCAACTGGCGCATGCTGGTGTTCTCGACGATGGTGCCGTGGTCGATGATGCCGATGTTGCGGCACAGCTGCTCAGCCTCTTCCAGGTAGTGGGTGGTGAGGATGATGGTGATGCCCTTCTGGTTCAGCTCGGTGAGAAAGCTCCACATCGAGCGGCGCAGTTCGATGTCCACACCTGCGGTGGGTTCGTCGAGGATCAGCAGGCGCGGCTCGTGAATCAGCGCGCGGGCAATCATCAAGCGGCGCTTCATGCCGCCAGACAACGAACGAGACTGCACATCACGCTTGTCCCACAGGCCCAGCTGGGTCAGGTACTGCTCGGCGCGCTCCTTGGCAAGCTTCGGCGGGATGCCGTAGTAGCCGGCCTGGGTGACGACGATGTCGAAGGTTTTCTCGAACTGGTTGAAGTTGAATTCCTGCGGCACCACGCCCAGGCAGCGCTTGAGCGCTGAAGGCTCGCGGTCGAGGTCGTGGCCGAATACATTCACCGTGCCGCTGGTCTTGTTCACCAGGGTCGAGAGGATGCCGATGGTGGTGGACTTGCCGGCGCCGTTGGGGCCGAGCAAGGCGAAGAAGTCGCCTTCGGCAACATCGAGGTCGATGCCTTTGAGGGCCTGGAAGCCGTTGCCGTAGGTCTTGGTGAGCTGTCGGATGGACAGGGCGGAACTCATAGCGGGTCACTTACCGAGGAAAAAGGTGCAGGACACGCCAGGTAAAGTCACTGGCGCAGTGAGTGCGGCCAATGGTGCAAGGCCAGGCCGCACAAGTACAGTCACATCTATTGATAATGACTATCGAAGCAGGTTCAAGTGAGCGCGGTCATCACCGCAGCCTGATAGGCCGGGCGTTGTTTCAGGCGTTCATACCAGGCTTCCAGATGGTACATGGCCGGGCGCTCGATGGGCATTTCGAACCAGGCATAGATGAAGCTACCCAGTGGGATGTCGCCCATGCCGATCTGGTCACCGGACAAGTACGGCTGTTTGGCCAGCGTTTCATCGGCAATGGCCAGCAGCTGAGCGCACTGCTTGTGCGCGGCGTTGATCGCCACCCAGTCGCGCTGGTCTTCCGGCGTGCGCAGCAGGCCCCAGAACAGCGGACGGAACGGTGCGGCGAAGGACGAGGTGGTCCAGTCCATCCATTTGTCGGCCAGGGCGCGCTGGCGCGGGTCTTCCAGGTACCAGCACTGCTCGGCGCCGTACTCGGCGCACAGGTAGCGGACGATGGTGTTGGACTCCCACAGGGTCAAGTCGCCGTCTTCGAGCATGGGGACCAGGCCGTTGGGGTTGCGGGCGCGGTAGTGCGGCTCGTTGACCACGCCGAAGGCCCCCCCGGCGTCGATGGACTCGAAGTCCAGGCCCAGCTCCTGGGCAATCCAAAGCGCCTTGCGCACATTGCTTGAGTTCTTGCGGCCCCAGATCTTCAGCATGACAACGTCCTTATGAATGCGGTGGTCCAGTCTACTCCAGACATTCGCCGCCTGTACCGGCCTCTTCGCGGGTAAACCCGCTCCTACAGGGATCACCACCGACCTGTAGGAGCGGGTTTACCCGCGAAGAGGCCGGTACAGGCGAACAATGAACTGAAACTCCCGCCGCCACACCCTGTCACTGTTCTGAAGCTGCCGTTCACAGCATTGCGTCTAAGCTGTCTGGGACGGCTCAAGCCCCCTGGTTCCAAGGAGGACCGATTATGTTGCTGTTGTGGTTGGTAGTGCTGGTGATCGGCGCGGCGTACCTCACGCACCGGCGCCTGGCGCCCTTACAGATTCTCGGCACCATGGCGGTCTATGTGCTGCTGATGGGCATTTTCAGCAGTGCGCCCGGCTGGTTGCTGGCCCTGATCTGGATCGTACTGGCGTTGAAAATCGCCCTGGTCGCGCTGCCGGAGTGGCGCCGCAAGGTGTTCACGGGCCCGGTGTTCAAATGGTTCCAGCGCACCCTACCGCCCATGTCGCAAACCGAGCGCGAAGCCATCGACGCCGGCACCGTATGGTGGGACGGCGAACTATTCAGCGGGCGCCCCGACTGGCGCACTTTGCTGGCTTACCCGGCACCTAAATTGACTGAAGAAGAACAGGCGTTCATCGATGGCCCTACCGAAGATCTGTGCGCCATGGTCAGCGACTGGAAGATCGGCCAGGACCTGGACCTGCCGCCCGAAGCCTGGCAGCACATCAAGGAACACGGCTTCTTCGCCCTGATCATTCCCAAGGAATACGGCGGCAAGGGCTTCTCCGCCTACGCCCACTCCCAAGTCGCGATGAAACTCGCCACCCGCAGCGGTGACTTGGCCTCCACGGTAATGGTGCCCAACTCCCTCGGCCCAGCCGAATTGCTGCTGCACTACGGCACCGACGAACAACGCAAGCATTACCTGCCCCGCCTGGCCCGTGGCGAGGAAATCCCCTGCTTCGCCCTCACCGGCCCGCTGGCCGGTTCCGACGCCGGTGCCATGCCCGACACCGGCGTGGTCTGCAGGGGCCAATGGAACGGCGAGGAAGTGGTCGGCCTGCGCCTGAACTGGGAGAAGCGCTACATCACCCTCGGCCCTGTCGCCACCCTGCTGGGCCTGGCCTTCAAAGCCTACGACCCCGACCATCTGTTGGGCGAACAGGAGGAGCTCGGCATCAGCCTGGCCCTGATCCCCACCGACACGCCCGGTGTTGAAATCGGCAAACGTCACCTGCCGTTGGGCGCCGCCTTCATGAACGGCCCCAACAGCGGCAAGGACGTGTTCGTGCCGCTGGACTTCCTCATCGGCGGGCAGGCCATGCTTGGCAAGGGCTGGATGATGCTGATGAACTGCCTGTCGGTGGGGCGCTCCATTTCCCTGCCGGCAGTCGGCACGGGCGCCGCCAAGTACACCAGCCTGGTGACCGGCCAGTACGCGAACATTCGCGAGCAATTCAACGTACCGCTGGCGGCATTCGAGGGTATCCAGGAGTCGCTCGCGCGCATCGGCGGCAATGCCTGGCTGATGGACAGCGCCCGTCTGTTGACGGCCAAAGCCGTGGACCTGGGCGAGAAGCCTTCGGTGCTATCGGCGATCCTCAAGTACCACCTGACCGAGCGCGGCCGCGAGTGCATCCAGCACGCCATGGACGTGCATGGTGGCAAGGGCATCATCATGGGCCCGAACAACTACCTGGGGCGCAACTGGCAAGGGGCGCCGATCTTCATCACGGTCGAGGGCGCCAACATCCTTTCGCGCAACCTGATGATCTTCGGCCAGGGCGCCATCCGCTGCCACCCGTTCGTGCTCAGGGAAATGGCCCTGGCCGGGCGTGAGGACCGTGACCAGGCGCTGAAGGAGTTCGACGACCTGCTAATGAAGCACATCATGTTCGCCGCCGGCAACGCCGCCAGCACGTTGGTCTTCAACCTGGGGCTAGGCCGTTTCGAGCCAGTACCCGGTGATGCCTTGAGCCAAGGTTATTTCCGCGCCCTCAATCGCCAGGCCGCCGCCTTCGCCCTGCTGGCCGACCTGTCGATGATGCTGCTGGGCGGCGCGCTCAAGCGCCGCGAACGCCTGAGCGCGCGCCTGGGCGATGTGCTCAGCTACCTGTACCTGTCCAGCGCCGCACTCAAGCGCTACCACGACCTGGGGTCACCCGAGCACATGCAGCCACTGCTGCGCTGGGCCATGGAAGAAAGCCTGGGTCAGGCGGAAAAAGCCCTGGACCGGCTACTCGACAACTTTCCCAACCGCTTTGTCGGTTGCGCACTACGCGTGCTGGTATTCCCCTTCGGCCGCCGCCATACCGGGCCGAGCGATGAACTGGATGCCGAAGTGGCGGCGCTGATCGGCCGCAGCGAGGGCGACCCGGCGCTGGAGGAGTTGCTCGCCGGCTGCTTCCGGCCACAGGCCGAGGGTGACCCGGTGGCGGCATTGCAACGAGCTAGCAACCTGCTGGACGAGACTGCGCCACTGCACAAAGTGCTGCATCAGGCGATCAAGGAGGGCAAGGTACAACCAGCACCTGGTCAATCGGCTATCGATGCGGCAGTTCAGAGTGGTGCACTGCAAGTCGAAGAGGGGCAACGGCTGCATGCAGCCGAAAACGCACGCAGGGCCGTGATCGATGTGGATGCATTCGACAAGGAGCAATTACTGCCTGAGCAAGGCAAGGTGCGCTGAAGGCAGGGGGCCGTTTTGCGGCCCCCTGCCCACCGGCGTATACTCCGCCCCCGTTTTAGCCACCTCGAGGACCATCCCATGGCCACCCCCCACCTGGAATACCACCTGCAACTGCTGAACCACCTGCGCACCATCCTGGTGGCCTTGGGTGATGCCGAGCAGGTACCGGAGGAAAGCCATGCTCTGTTCCTCGAACGCTTCGATGAACTGCTGACCCTGCTGCCGCAGGACCCGCTGGAAAGCCAGTACCTGGGCCAGGACCTGATCTGCCAGGTCATCCAGCGCTACCCACAAATCGCACACCTGGTACCCCGTGACCTGCTTTGGTTCTTCGCTGGCGACTGCCTGCACTACATGCCCGACGAAGAGCTCGAGCTGTACCAGCAACTGGAAGAGCTACGCTTTGAAGCCAGCGAGCAGGGCGAGCCTTTCGACTGGCACAAACAGAAGCAGCTGCTGAGCCTGCCGGGCAACAGCCAGAATCACTGACTTCGGCAGCCCTCTTTTAATGACAGAGGACTGTGGTAAATGCCCATCAACTTGCGCGACTCGGCTTACAGCCACACGCAGTTGCAATCCCTACTCTGAGCGGCGCACTGGAAACGTCCAGTGTCGTGCGCAGGGCGCACGCCAACCAACAGCGTAGGAAGTAATTCAATGAAGATAGCCTTCATCCCCCTGGCCCTGGCGTTTGCCAGCACTGCTGCCCTGGCCGCGCCGGAAACCGGCACCATCAACTTCTATGGTGCGGTGAATGCTGCCGGTCCATGCCCCATCGAGGTAGTCGACCCGACCACGGGCGCCCCAACCCGCGTCGAGCTCGGCTTCCCGTATGCAGCGCAATTCAAGACCGTAGGCGACAAAACTCCGGCCAGGACTTTCGCCCTCCAAATTACACCTGTCCCCGGCGTTTGCGATATCCCTTCAGGCACAGAAGTGGATGTCTCGTTTGAATCCTTGGGTGGGCCCACTGGCCCGGCAAACGACCTATACAAGCTACTGCCGGGCTCTACCGCGAACCTGGCCGTCTCGATTCTCGACAAGGACAACACTCGGCTTGCTCCAGGCGACGACTCGGTGAAGTACCAGGTGGACGAACTGGCCCCCACTCGAATGCTGTTTTCCGCGCATTACGAGGCAATCGCAGTACCGGTCGCCGAAGGATCTGCGCTGGCCAACGTGAATTTCACCGTCAACCTTCCTTGACGTTGCATCCCGGGTGTCCAGGCACCCGGGCCATCTCCGTTCATTGCCAGGCCCACACCATGCCCTTCATTTCAACCTGCATGCGCTCGGGCGCATGCCTACTCGCCTTGCTCGGCTGCCTGAACACCGCCTACGCAGCCCTTACCCTGAGCAACAACCGCATCGTCCACGAAAGCGACAAGAACAGCAGTTCAGTCACTGTCGGCAATCCCAGCAAGAAAACCTATGCGGCTCAGGCCTGGGTCAACACCGAAGCGGACGACACCACCACAGCCGTACCCTTGATCGCCGCGCCCGCCCTGTTCCGCCTAGCGCCAGGCGATGAACAATCGGTGCAGATCAACCGCCTGCCCAACGACCTGCCGCAAGACCGCGAATCGCTGTTCTTCTTCAACCTGCAGGAAATTCCCCAGGCCGACGCTGATAATGAGCGCAACACCCTGAACATTGCGTTGCGCACACGCATCAAACTGTTCTTCCGGCCAAGCCAGCTCAAGGGCAACCCGCAAATCCACCTCAAAGACCTGAAGTGGTCAGTGCAATGGATCGAGGGCAAACAGCAGCTGGTGGTCGACAACCCCTCGCCGTTTTACTTCACGTTCGGCCTGCTCGAAGTTACCGGCAACGGTAAGACAGAACAGTTGAAAGGCCGCGAAATGGTGCGTCCGTTCGGGCGTCAAACTTACGCGCTTGCGAGCACCGCAGCGTTGGCCAACCTCACAGTAACATTCACCACCCTCAATGATTACGGCGGCGTCACGCCAGCGGTCACTCAACCACTGCTTAGCGCTACACCTTGAGGGGCCATTCATCTGATAGTCAATGTGAGCCTGCCGAAATTGGGGATAGGTGGCCAGGTTGCACCGTCGTCATAGCTGACCATGGCGCTGACCTCCAGAGTGTGGTTGACCGACAGCTGGCGCAGGTATGACAGAGGAATGGTCACATTCCCTTGGCTGCCGATACCTGAGGCAACATCTGTATCGGTCAACTTGTAATCGGTCAGCACGGGATGGCTTGGCTGGTTATCAGATGTGCCCAGTGCCTGTATCGATACCCGCTGATCGACACCGATATGCCTCCACTTTTCCAAGGTGACTACAGCATCCGACGTCAATTTCGCTACTTCGAGGTCACCTCCGGTCCGCCCGTTGACCTGTGGCGTCTGCATATTCTCCAAAGGGATAGGCAGTACTCTCACTTCACGCACCTCAGAGGTCAGAGTGGTGCCTAGTGACACAACCCGGTAGTACAACTGCACCACCTTGCCGCTCATGGCTATAACGTTGCGCATCGGAACCGCGTAGTCTCGCTGCCCATCCCGGCCAGGCTCGCGCCAGCTTGCGAAGCTGCCTTCCTCGCCCCAGACTAGCTCGAAGCTTTCTCCAGGGTTTATGACTGCCGCCTGCGGAACGATCACATCAAGCGCTGCGTTGAAGTTCAGCAGCTTCAGGTCGACCGACGGTTGCGTGCCCAGCGAAGGGATTTCCAAGGCCGGCAGTACACGTGGCGCCGGTTGCGCAGCCACCATCAGGTCCAACGGTGCAGCGACCTGGCTGGCATTGCCAGCGCGATCCTCGATGGCATACTGCGCATAACGCACACCATCCCCCCGTTCACGGATCAAATCGCCCAGATAGGGAAACTGCAGGGGTTTGCCAATGTCCTCGCGGGTGAGCACCCATCGGTCAACCTCGTTGTTTTCGAACAGCTTGCTGTCCCAGTAATAGATGATCACATCCCCCGGCGCGGCGCCCACATAGTCGGGTATCAGGGCCTGCAGGCGATCATCGTGGGTGAGCAGGAAATATTCCGTCAGGTCATCCTCGCCCAGCTCGGGAAACTGCAAACGCCCATTGCTGGCACCTAGCGTCGGAGGCGTCTTGTCGACTGTCAGTGTCAGTTCCTCCGAGCGAAGTTCGCTTGCGTTGTATACATGCCCCACATAGTCGAACTGCAATGTGCCCTCGGTGAAGTGGGTGGCTGGGATATCCACAAAGCGCTCGCTTTCCGGCAGGGGTTGCGTCCATACCTTTTCGCCTACCTTGTTGCCATTGCAGTAGATATCTACCGACTCCGGTTCAGTCGGGGTCGGCTGGGAATGAGCCCATAAGGTGAACTCGATTCGCACAGGGTTAGCCAATGCGTTGATGGGCATCAGGTTAGGCTCACCGCCAGGTATATCCGGCAAGGCAGCCGGTGCGATGGGGGCGGGTAACTCGGCGGTGATACCTGCACCAAAATCGTTTGTGTCATGCATGACCGTCTCCCGGCCCAAGGGCAAAAAAAAGGGTAGGCCCAATGCCTACCCTATGTTCAGGTCCTACCAGCTGTAGCGCACCCCGACATTCGCCCCCCAGGGCTGCTCGATGTGTTCGCCATTGCTGTAGTCGAAATCGGCGTGCAGTTGCAACCGATCGTTCAGCGATACTGCCAGCCCTGCACCCAGCTCGCCGCGCGAACCGGACAGGTCGTTGTCGAAACGGTTGTCATTGACCTTGACGTCGTTGGCGCTGGCGAACTCATGGGCGTAAGCCAGGCGTACATAAGGCTGCGCGAAGCGCCCCTGACCCAAGTCATACGTACGACCCACGGTGGCGCCGACCTTGCCCAGCAGCGAACGGGTATCGTCACCGCGTGCCTGCAGGCCGTTGTCCAGACGGTAGTCCTTACCCTCGATGGTGACGGCGGACCACTGGGTATAGGGCTCGACGAAATAGCCATCGCCCAGTTCGATATGGCGACCAAATTCGGCAGATACGCCCAGCCCGAGGTTGTCGTAATCACCCTTGGCGCGCTTGCCATCGCTGAGGGTCACATTGGATGAGTTGTCAAATCGGTTGAGCTTGACGACGCCGTCGAAGTAATAACCGCTCGCTGCATCGAGCCACGTACCGTAAAGGCCCAGGTAGTAGCTTTTCACATCGGCCGAAGCGCCTCGCTCAAGGTTCAGGTCTGAACTGCTATGGCCTGCCATGATCCCTGCAAGCCATTGCCCGTCACCGACAGGCAACGGCGTATCGGCCCCGATAGAGAAACCTTGCTGAACCTGCTGGTAGTCACTGCCGGCTGCAGGCGAGGCGTTGAACTTGTTGCCATAGGCCCTGGCCCAGGCGCCCGACTTCCCTTGGTCCCGGCGCACTTCACCCATGCGGCTGCGCAGCGTGGTGAGTTCGCCATACCAGACTGTCGGGGCGGTGTTGAACAAGGCCAACACCGAAGCCGTGCCCGGGCTGATGATCTTTCTCGAACCGTCGAGGAACCAGTCATTGCCTCGTTGTACCAGCTCATAGGAGAACGCGCCGAGATCGACCGGGCCGTTGAGCAACGAAAACTGCGCATCGCCGCTGGCGGTGTGGACCAGGTGCAACTGGTTTTCCGTCACCGGGTCCGCGCCGCTACTGCCGACCAGCAGGCTGTGCTCGCCCGTGGCAGAGCCCGTCACTTCAAGGAAGTCGGTTTGCCCGGTGCTGAAATCGGCATCCATTATGAAGGTGCCCTGGCCACTCAGCTCTCCGACCGTCAGGCGCTGGTACTCTCCGGCCTCGCCAAAACGTACCGAGCCCGCATTCATGGCCAGGCTGCCCACGCTGCTGTCTTCGACCATGTTCCAGCGCGCCTGGTTGGCCAGGGACAAGGCCTCGACGTTTTCCAGACGCCCGGTCAGGCTTGCCCGGTTGTCGAGGCTGATGCTCGCACTGGACCCGGCCTCCACCTTCACATCGCCCACCAGAGCACTGCCATCGACGGCCATGGTCGCGGCCGAGTTGCCAAGCACTTCCAGCAGGATGCCGTTGGCGCCGATCAGGCTGGAACCCGGCCCTACCTGGATGTCTGCCTTGGCCGGCCTGCCAGGAAAGTCGCCAACGACGATTGCCGACCCGTCCTTGCCCTCCACCGTACTGCCGACCAAAGTAATCTTGGCCGCGTCAGTGAATGCGCTGTCACCGGTTACCTGCAAGCCAGCGCCTGCCCCCGTCAGGGTACTGCCCTGAGCGTTCAGCACGGCGTTGCCGAACAACGAGGCGGCGCTGGACGTACCCCCTCCTACCAATGTGCTGCCTTGCAGGTTCAAGGTCGAGTTCCCCGACAACAGCGCCCCGCCTCGAGCGCCTTCCACATGGCTGTTGATCACTGTCGCCGTGGACCCCACCAGGTCGCTACGCTGCAAACGCAAGCCGGCGCGATCACTGACAATTCTCGAATTACCCGAGATGTTGGCATTGGCAGCGACCAACGCCACGCCATCGGCACCATTACCCGTTACGGTGCTGCCTGTCATTTGCAGGCTCGCACCGGCACGCACATCGATACTTTCGGTCGTGGCACTTTCGGCGATCAGTTTCGCCCCTGGGTTGACCAGGTAGCTGTCAACCGGCGTACCCTGACCGATGCTCAGTTCGCCATCGACTTGCGTCAGGGCCAGGGCGGCTTGTGGCACCGTGAATGCCGAGGCCAAGAGTAAAGCCTGGGCGAGCGGATGCATTCCTGAATATCCAAGAATCATTGATTTACCTTCGTAGAAATAAACAGTTACGACGAAGTCAGCAGGCTACAAGGCTAACCCTGAAATACCTGTAGGAAATTTCTGATTTATACAGGGTTTATCCTTCACGCTGCCTATGCATCTCGTCCCATTCCACCTCATGGCTTAGGTCTCAACGGGCAGCTGTTCAAACCATCGTGCATGGAAACGACGGTTTCCTGAACTTCGGACTCGTAAGTCCTGCTATTCAAAGTAAAGGAATACTTCACTCGCCCGCGGCCATCAGGCTTGCCGTTCACCGGGTCATAAATCTGCTTCACATTGGTTTCAAATGGCACTTTCCAGACAAAACCCGTTTTCGTGGTGTCATCCAACACAATGGGTTCATCCAGGTCAGCTCCATCAACGGGGTCCTCACCGGTACGCCCATGAACTGCGGACCAGTGCAGGGTCACGCTGTCTCCCGCCGTCAGACCATACTGGGTCAGGTCTTCCATTTGCACACGCACGGCTGGCTCCCGGTCGGCGGCATCTTCATAAATCGATGAGCAGTTCAACCAACCGTTTGCAGCAAGCCCAAGGAATTCAGGTTTAGCTGGATGAATACCCACAGCTTCTACCAACACATCAGTATTGACCGAACGAATCGGGTTTGGATTACCTGGGCGTTGCACCCGGTAATGAACGGGCACGGTGTCATTGCCTCGCGCCTCGATAACGTCCCAGCTAACCGTCTTGGTGATTTCGACCCCGGGCTCCCCATCTGCGACCGTATGGTCGATGTCTTGAATATGCTCATCACCCCAATAGAATGTGAGCTCATCGTTCTCTTTGAGGGTACTATTGACGACAAGCGCAAGCGTTGCATCCTCGAATTCGTCATCGGGGTCTTTCAGGTGGTTTTCCTCACCAGAATCACCCGTGATCGTTACTTTCTCCAGTCGCGGGTTTACCGGGTCTGGCCATTCCGGGTCCGGACCCGGATCTACCGGGCCGATGCGCTCCAGGTTAACCACCACAGAGATGCTCTTGTCACCTACCAGCGCGGTGCCGCGCCGGACCTCGTACGTCACCTGAGTAGGTTTATCTCCCGCAGTGGCGGCACCATACTCAGCAAACAGAATGGATGCCTGGATAGAGAACTCCTGAGGAAACCGGCCCGTATCACTGATCGGGCGCCATTGCGAGGTGTAATTACCCCAAGTGACGCGCAGCTGGTCAGTGGGCTTCCAGTTATCGAACTCCAAGACCTGCACAACGACCCCATCATGAGCATCCTGCTGATTGATTAGCCCATCCGCAGCCATTGGCACAACAGGATCCTTGAGGTTGTCAGGCAGAGCGCCCAAGGCAACTGCGATATGGGTGATGTCCGACATGGGACTGTTGTTGCCTGCCTTGTCCAGCAAGACGTAGACAGCCATGACACCACCATCGCCAACGCCGTCAATAACCGGAGCTGGAACAATCAGCTTCTGGGGTAGTGCTGTGATCTCCCCAAAACCTACGTACGGGACACTCCACGGGTCTTCCGGAATCGACGCCTGCCACCAGTAGGCTACTCGATCGCCAGGTCGAAAGTCCGAATACTCGGGCAACTCGAGTTCGACCGTATTTTTATTGGCATCCGTGACGAGAGTAATGTCAGGCATTTTGACTGGTGGAGTCTGGTTGTAGGGTGCCACACGATCGAAAATAAGCGTCAAGTCAAGTGAATAACTGAAATCTAAATTGTAGTGATCAACCTCAAAGATAAAAGTATTAGGACCCTCCCCCAACACATCAATAAGACTTTTTGGCACCTCAATATCAAATGGGAATTTGCCCTCATCCCCCATAACGATTTCTTGAGTCATGATCACCGTTCTTGTTACCGCATGATAAACCTTCAATGTATCGACATCGTCAGCAAAGGTGGGCAGCTGCCAGGGACTCTGAATGGTGATAATCAGTGGGAAGTTGGCATCCCTGAGATATTTGACAAGCACCGTATTATCGGCCTTGTCCGCCAGCACTTCATCTTTTACAGTCATGGCATCCAATATTGCCTTGGGCTGTGAACCGCCATTGCGCATGCCGCCATCGAAACCTGACTTGCCTACCGTATTCATAGGTAACCTCGTGGAGGGAGTATTCCGCTTTAAGGTACGAAAACCAACAGGATCCTTCGTCCATCTTCCTACCCCCTCCCCGCTCAAGCAACTGGCATTTTTATCAGGTTGACAATAACGTCAGGCATAAAAAAAGCCCGCCTTTATCGGCGGGCCTCAAGTAACCCGATTGATCTAATCAGTTTCCTGGCTGGTCAATCTGTCCAGGGGGTCATAACCATACTTGGCAGTTTCAGCGTTGTGCAAAGTGACGCACCACAACAGCCTGCCACCTGTCTCACGCACGGCTGACAATGCTTCTCCTCCAGGGCCACGCATGGGCCCAACGTCACTGACCGAGCGCGTTGCAGACGGCACATCGACCCTGATCACCTTGCCTTGCTCGTCTGCAGTGAACCGTCGTCCGCCCTGATCCCAGACACGATTGCCCTGCTGGTCGAACGCCTCGCCAATCGGCGCGGGGGGCTCGACACTGATCAGTCGCCCCAGCCCGTCGTACGCCAACTGGCGGCCGGCATCGTCGAGCGTGAGGTTGCCATCACGGTCATACTTGAGCTCGATTAAATTCGGGTAATCCGGATGGTTGTTTTCGATGCGGCTCAGTTGCGCGGGGTCCTCCTCCTCGAAGTAATACCTGGCCTGGTTGCTGCCTCCGGCAAATACCGTACTGACTCGGGTTATATTATCCAGGGCGTCAAACCTGAAGACCTGCTGCTGTATGGCTTTACCGTATGGGTCTTCAGGGCACAGGTCACCCTTGCAGTTATACTGGCGCAGCCGGCCGCGCAGGTCGTATAGATACACTTCATGGCGTAGCTCCTGCTCGCCTTCGCTCAATGTCTTCCAGACGATCGCATCTTCAACATCGTAGCCCTGCGTCAGCGACTGCAGCGTACCGCCAATATCGAACTCACGTTTTACTTCCCTGTCGAACTCATCGAACGCCAGTACTGTTTCCAGATATTGGCTCCCCTCCCGGGTCAGGGTCTTGTACATTCGCCCCAGGCCATCGTATTCGAACGTGGCAACCGTTGTGCCCAGGGCCGTTTGCTTCAACCTGCCGTAAAGGTCGTACTCGTACGATTGCTGGCCATCGAGTACGTCGGTGTAGCCCAACTGGCGCCCCAGCAAGCTGGTCTGGTAGTGCATGGTGTAGGTTTTACCCTCATACTCACGGGTTTCGCTTTTGACCTCCCCGTGGCTGAAATATTCGCGCGCGATTACCAGCCCTTGCTCCTCGCAGCGCTGCAGGCGCGCATTCTGGGTATCGTACTGGTAGTCGGCCTTGATACCCTTCTCGGCAATCTGCCGCAGCTGCGGCTCTTCACTCAGCTGAGGCAAATAGCGGTATTCGATCAGCTGCTTGCTTGGGGTCAGAACCGTGCTGGGCTTCATCTGTCCTGGCTCGAAACCGAATTCGCGCACGCGCCCGCCGGTGATCGACTCGACCATGCGGTCCAGGCCATCGAAACGCTGCTCCCCTAGCACTACGCCGTTCACGCTGATCAATACAGGCACGTCCTCGTGGCTATGCTGGGCATAGTCGCGATGCACCACGCTATCATCGGCCAGGGTTTCATCCACCAGACGGTCGAACACATCATAGGCATAGCGCTTCACTTCATCGCGAGCGTTGACCTCACGCGCCTTGCGTTGCAAACCGTCATACAGCGTCAGGTTAATGCTGTACGACTTGCCATCGGCGTCGAACCTTTCGACACGCGCCGGCTCATCGAAGAGCGTAAGCCAGGTGACGGTCTTGCCAGTGGCCTGCTCGCCATCAGGGGACTCGCGCCAATGAGTTCGGGTGGGCCCTTGCGAGGCCGAGGTGCCGATCGGGTCGTACCGGTCATAATGACGTACATGGTCAACTGCAATTTGGCAATATTGCTGGCCCCAGCCATCGAACGCCATCTGTCGCTGCAACGCCAACTCGCGGGGCTGCTGCCCTGGGTAATCCAGCCAGTCGAAATCGGTTTCAGCTACCAGGTTGCCCAGTTCGTCGTAGCGGGCAGCGTAGGTCGGCCGCCAGCCGGCACGCTTGTTCGTATCAGGGCTGTCGGCATCCTGACGTGACTGTTCGACCACGCGGTTGAGCCCGTCGACCAGTGTGCGGGTAGTCACGCCTTTGACATCCTTGGTCGTTTGCGCAGCTTGCCCGCCGCCCTGGCTCACCAAGGTATAGGTGTACTCGCGTGCAGCTTTCAACTCCGGGTCATCTGGCGAGACCGTCTCCTTGGTCACGCGGCGCAAGGCATCGTATGCGTAAGCTATTTGCACATCGTTTTCGTCGAAGTTGAGTAGTGGCTGGTTGATCAGCACACTATGGCGCAAGGTATTGACCTTCTGCGCATGGCGAACCGCGCCATTACCAAGGCTTTCACCATGGTCGAAACCGGTCAAGGTGCGCACTTCATTCAGCACATCGGCACCCAATTCGGGGCGCTTGTCGTAACGGTACTCGGTTTTCGTTTGGTGGCCATTCAGAATCTGCGTCTGCAAGGTCATGCGGCCGTGCTGGAGCGCATCTTCAGGTAAGTCCTGATATTCACGCAGCGTGTATTGGCCTGGAGCATCTTGCCCGCCTGCTACCGCCAGCACGTCTTCCTCATGGGCCTCGAGCCAGCCCTTGCCCACACTTGCTTCTTTCAGGGCTTGCAGGTACTGGTAACGGTAATGAGTCTGCAGGGTGGCCGCCTGGCCTTCGCCATTGGCGGCCGGGTGCACGGTGCTGGTCTTGCGGCTGCGGGTGAACAGCTGCGGGTCGGGCGGGCAATCGCTGCCCTCGCCAGTATGCGGGTAGTAGGTGTGCCGGGTGTGGATCGTGGTTGCCAGGGTGGCGGCCTCGTCGATCGCATCGCCCTGGTACACCGGCGCTGCGGCCTGGGACTCCAGGGCCAGGTTGCCATGCTCGTCGTACTGGGTGATGAGCACTTCTTCCCGTAGCCGGCTGGCATCTTCCTTGATCTTCCAGCGCTTGAGCTGGTGCTTGGGCAGCTGGAAGGCGGCCGGCTGCAGGTCGAAGCTGGCGCTGGTTTCGTGGTAGACGGTCTCGACCTCTTCGACGCAGGTTTCGCGCCGTGGCTGCGCGGCGTGTTCGTCGTAGACCTCATGGGCCTGCTCGGTCGTTTGCAGGGTCAGCAGGTGGAAGCGGTTGAAGCGGCGGGTGATGCTGCGCAGCGGCGTATCGCCAGCGAGGTAAGTGGCGGTCGAGCCATAGCTGAACTGGGTGCCGGTGAACTGGTAGAGGTTGTCTTCACCGTTGTCGCGCCAGGTGATGCCGCTGCCCATGCCGAGGAAATTGTTGCTGGTGTAGGCGTAGGTGGTGACCATGTCGGGCTGGTCGAAGCCGGGCTTGATGGTGTGCTTGGTAACCCGGGGCAGCGGGTCACGAGCGTTGCCGGGGAAGGGGTGGCCGGCATCGTCGTAATCGATGGTCTCGACGCCGCCCACCGGCGTATGCACGTCGGTCAAGCACACCACACCACGTACCTTGTCGTAGCCGAGCCTCCAGCTGGCCTTGTCGTCGCTGGGCAGGACGATGGTATGGGGCAGGCGTACCGCAGGGGTGAAGCGCTGGTCGAGTTTGATCGTGTAACTGGCCAGCGGGGCGCCGCCGGGGCCGGAGTCGGGGTGCAGCTTGAGGGTGATTTCAGCGCTGGTATAGTCGATGGCCAGCAGCGCGAGCCCGGTGTCGTCCTTGATGCCGACCAGGCACGGGGCACCCTGGAAATTGCTGTAGCTGAGGGTGATGCCATGGCCCGAGGGCGCCTCGACCCGGGTGGGCAAGGCCACGCGATTGTCGCTGGGGCCTTGCAGTTCGAGCAGTTCGACCAGGCCGGCCTTGTGCTCGACGCGATAGCCAGTGCCGTGGTCATGGAAGTGGAAGCTTCTGAGCTTGCGCTCCTTGAACACCTTACCGGTGCCGTCGCTGGCGTCGCCGCCGGTGACCTTGAAGCTTTCACCGGTGTGCAGGTGCAGCAGATTGGTGGCGGGGTCGTATTGGCTGAGGTTGAGCGTCCAGCCCATGCCAAAGCCCGAATCCTGGGTGTTCATCGGGTTGAAGCCGATGCGCAGGGGCAGGGACGGGCCGCTGAGGTTGTTGGCGACCAGCTCCGGCAGCTCGATGGCCAGGGTGTACTGGCCGGTGCGGGGGTCGACGCTGTTGTTGAGGAAGCTCAGGAAGTTGAAGGCGTTGGAGTGCACTAATGATTTAGTGGTCATAAGCAGACCTCTGAAGAGAAGGCCCCGCCCCGCTTGACGAGGCGGGTGCAATTTATTGAACGGACAGCACCAGGCTGTTGCGACTGTCTTCAACGGTGGGTTCCGGGAAGCCGATACGCAACCGATGCCGTGTTCCTCGCTGATCGTAGAGTACGAGCATCAAGGGCTTGTCTAGCACCTCTCTGAACTTCTTCGTTTCATCCTCGCCTGCCTGGGCGTCATTCCAGAAAGGCATGCTGTCCAGGCGATGCAGCATGATCAACAATTCTCCCGGCCCTGGTTCCTTGCCTGGGATCAACCCCGTCTTGATGCCGGTGTATTTGAGCGCATTGGCCATGGCAGTAAGCATCGCCTCCTCCTTGAGTTCGGCAGGCTTCTCCGATTGCCCCGGAACCGGCAACTCCTTGAAGCCACAGGACAGATAACTGAAAAACACCTCATCCACCTGCTCGCTTTCCCAACGCACGGATGCTGCGCCACCCTCCAACTTGAGTGTGGCGAACTTGATGGTTTGCAGTCTGTCCTGATAAGCCAGGGTCCAGTAATCGATGGAGTCCAGCATGTAGCTGAACTCATCCTTGGGTGCCCCATTTCCCGGGTCGAGAATCCTGCCCCGGCCATTGAACACGCGCTCACGGGTAAGCGTGTAATCGTTTGGCCCAGGTCTCGGGGGTTGTAGGGCAGTGACCTTGAGAAAGCCTTGTTTTTCACGCGAATCCCACGACAGGTCGTTGTCAGACTGGAACTTGGCGTAGAACTCTTCCGTACCCACTATGCCGCTCTGAACCCAGAGGTGCCTGACGGCGCGTGACCCTTCGGAGCGCACGTCCGGCGACTCGCTGGATGTTGCACTACCGTACGGATCGAAACGGTTTGGTCTGACGTGGGTGGCCCATTTCGCCTCTTCAGGTTGCAGGCCTTCCTGGTCCGCATCGATAAACTCCACCTCGGCATTGCCGGTACGGTAGACCAGCCTCAGGCTGGAGAGCTCGGTCGGTGTCAGCGGTATCGGATATTTGACACCACCAATCTCGACCTCCGCGGTTTCTACCACGATTTCCACCCTGATTTGCTGCATGCCATTGGCCAGGCAGACGGGCTCACCCAGCACGTTAATCTCAAATTTTTCCAGCTCGGTCCAACTGATGGGTGGTTGCTGATAAGTGTGCTGGACAATCGCATAACCGGTGAACCTGTCATTGATATCGGCCATGACCACGCTGACAGGCGCTTTGGCCTGGCTGGGCGGGTAATACACACCGTTGTCGTCAACCTCGCCCTCGCCAAAGACCTTCCAGGTCGCATCGGCGTGATCATCTGCTGGCAACTTGAATGCAATCGGCTCGTGCCCCTTGAACACGGGTACATGATAAGGCGTCACGTTAAGGGTTTGCTTATAGGCAAAAATGACCACCGTTGCCGTGTCGCTGGTGTTCGTCGCCTTATCAGTGACGAGGATGCGCTGCAGGCGCACTTCAGGCACGTACCCATCCGGTTCGAACGGTTTGAATATCCGCCAGGTGGGTTGCTCGGGGTCAGGCACCAGCTCACCGTGAACATGCCCATCGTCCTGGATCAGTTCCCAAGTCAAATCGCCGCCGTTTACCGAGCCGGCACGCAACTTGATGTCCCCCATGCCAGCTGCCCAGGTAGTCACGCGAGGGAGCACGTTCACCGCTTGCCGAGATTCGACCAGCAACCCGGTGCGTATCTGCTCCCCGGCCGCAGAAGAGAAACGCCCGGATACCAGTACCAGTTGCTGGTCGCGCCTGAACTTCTCAGCCGGCAATGCCTGGTAGGTTCCATTGACCATGCTCCCGGTCGACAGCGGCAGAGTGAGATCGACAGCCTCCCATCTTGCTGCTACCGCTTGCCCCTGGTTATCGAGGATGAAAGGCTGGCGGCCGTCCGGTAACACGGCGCTTTGCATCGGCTCAACGAAAAATGACAGGGCAGTGGGCTCGATGCCGCCGAAAATCACATGGTCCAGCGGGTCATGACGATCCGCCATGCTGACCTGGTGTGCATTGGGCAACCTGAGCTGACGCAAGATGCCTGGCGCTTGCTGGTCATCGACGAAATGGCGCAACGGTGCAGCGATCAATGCCGTCGCGCTATAGGCAGAAGTGCCTTGCACAGTCAGGTCATCAGGTATCAGGTAGGGATAGGTATCGGGGTTCCCCGGCATGATGCCGGGCTCCTTGTTGATGCGCAGCTGGCTGAACACCACAATCGCCCCATTGCCATATTGGGCCGAATGCGGGCGGCTACCCTCAGGCGCCTGCTGGGTTCGCACCTGAAAGCTGCGCGGGCTCAGTGGCCCATAGTCGCTGAAATCCAGCATCGCGAAGCTATAGAGCTGCTTGTAGGCTGGGTGCGCCTTGATCTGCTCCCCCAGCTTGGCGCCGATCGCCAGCCTCGCATCGTCGCTCAACCCCAGGTTGCAGCTGAATCGATCACCCACCGACAGGTCCAGCATCAGTTTGCCCCGGTCGTCCACGCTGCCCACTCGCACACCCAGTTCAACAGACATTTCGAGCACCAGGCCCATGTCTTCACGCAGCGTCTCACTGCGCGCCAGGTAGGGCGGACTACCTGGCTGGTGAATGGTCGTGGAATAAGTACCCGCAAGGATACCGAGCCTGACCGTGGCCTTGGCGTTGGTAAAGGTGGCATGCTCGAACGAGACCTGCGGCGCACCGAGCACGATATCGCTCAAGCTTGCGCGTTCGACCTCGCCAATGGCGACTTCATTGCTGAATGGCAATAGGAAGCTCAGGTCGTTGAACGCTGCCAAGTACTGTTCCCGCAACATGCGGTTGACCTGGTCGCGGTCGAACGCCAGGATGGCGCCCCAGCCGAACATGACATTGCCCTGAGCCAAACGCTCCAGTAATTCAGTCTTGGAGTTGGTTTTCATTGCCCGTTCCTCTGGGTAGGCGCTGCGTCTTGTTCCGCTTCCGTCAGTTTTTCAACCAACAACTCAGGCGTGATCAAAGGGATAGGCAAAATGGTGTACGTCCACAGCCAGTACCTGTTATCGTCTTCAATCGCCGCCACTACGGCATAACGGCTCAAGGGTTTGCCATCCGTTGCGGTCGGGGTATACAGGCCATCCGTTAACGTACCGTTGCCAAGCACCAAGTACCAGGTGGTGTCCTCGGCAGGTACTTCATAATCACCACTCTTGCCGGTACCCCAGAACTTAAGCCGCACACCATTCCCTTCAACGTGGTGGGTGAACCAGTTGGTTTCATTCTGCAATGGCAGCAATATCGGAATCTGCTCCTGGCCACTGCCCGATGCACTGGAAACATCAACGGTCTCGACTGCCAGTAGTTGCGCCAGATCGTCTTCACTGCGCCACGCCGCTGTCGCACGATGACCTCGCCACGTTTCACTCTTGCGCGGAACAACCCCATGCCTGCGATCTCCCACAGGGGCGACATAGAGCATGCTTTGCTGTACCGACGGATCAGGAGCAGGGTCTTCTTGCAACGTGCCTTTGGCACCGGCTGACAGGCTGAAGGTCACCCTTTCTGCATTCAATGTGGCCGCCGATAGTTTGAACTTGCCACCCGCAGCGGCTTGCATGACCATTGGTGATACCGCGATGCTGCGAGGGGTGATGCTGACCAGCGCCTTGCTGTAGTTCGTGCCACTGGTGGCGGTGACAATGACCTTTTTGTTGCCACGCACCACGGCGCTGGATGCCGGGGCCGTGTACTCACCCGTTGCCGCATTGATCGAACCGGGATCCTCGCCTGCCTCACCTGGCAGATTCTCCACGGTCCATGTCATTGAAGCGCCCGAACCGGACGTAGTACTGAACTGCTGCTTACCTCCAGCCATCACCACGGGTTCGATCGGCACGACCTCGAACTGCGTGCGTGCCGGTGAAAGGTACCCAGGCAGTGTCAAATCGCCAGGGAAACGCACAGCCGATGGTTGCGCAGCCTCCTTGCCACTGCGGAACAGCAAGCCGTTAAGGCGGAATGCGTCGATATCCGCGGCCACAGTGACGATGGTTTCGATCGTTTCGTTGAGGTAACGGGCTACCTGCGCCTCACCAAAGTCGACGAATTCTTCCATTATGAGAGGGTGACCTTGTCCCATCGCCAACCATTGATCGGGCGCCATTTTTTGACGAAGCCTAGGCGTCCCGACCCGCTCGAGCCTCAATTCACCCATGTCTTCACCACTCGTTTCGACAACGAACTGGTAGTCTGCCTCGTATTCCCAACGGTAGACCGCATTCCCACGCCTTGGGAACTCACCAATTTTTGGGGTGAGGACGACGGGCACTTCAGTTTTGCCAAACCATTCAAATTTGAGCTTTCCATCAACGGCCCTGACATCGAATCGTGTATATCCGTCCCCACCGCCCCCTACAAAATTCAGCGCCAGCCCTTGCGTGAACGAAACTTCACTGAGATTCGGCGTTGCCCCTGTCACAGGAATGTTCAGCTGCCCCGCTGTCGCCTGGATACCGGTGACAAAAGCCTCCTTTCCATCGCCAATATACCTGGCCGCAAACGGAACTTTCTGGTGTTCAAGCTTTTCGATACCACGTGTCACCAGTCGCTTGATCAGGAATTTGTTACCTAGCAACAGGTTCATCGTGTAAGGCTCTGCCGCATCGGGCAGTAGATAATGCATGCTCTCATCATCGCCGGGTATACCAGCATCCGAGTTGTCGCTACCTTTCATTGTAACGAAAAGCAAAACCTCACCTTCGCCGTATTGGTCTGAGCTCCTTAAACGGCCAAGCGGTGCAGGATGGGTTCGAACCGAAAATGTTTCCGGCTGCAGGAAGTCGCTCTCTTTAAGCGGCATCTCATTCAAGACAAAAATCTTCTTCTCATCCGGCCAGCTATCGAAAATTCTCTTATAGCGCGCGCCTCCAATCAGGTTCTCTTCGTCAGTATCGGCAAAGCTCAGGTAGAAGTAATCAGCCTTCTTCAAGTCGATCGACACCGTACCGGCCTTGGACACTGTTCCCGGGCTAGCGTCCAACGCAATCCGCATGTGCAAGGCGGGGCCATCGAGCGCATCGGCCTCTTTAACTCGGATAAGTTTCTTGACTTTATCGCCTGCCCCCCTGCTTAGGGTCAGTTGTTTCCCGCCACTGATTCGCATGGTCAAGTCTGCGCGTGAATGCGCAATGCTGGAGTTCTCGAACGACAGCCGAGGTTTATCCAGCAAATGGTCAATTACCTTTTCCCACTGCGCACCCGGTGTGATGGTGGTGCTAAACGTCAGGGGCTCGAAATAGCGGCCACTGTCGAAACGGTCGATATATTCCTGGAGCAATAATCTATTGGCCCTAAAACGATCATAGGCGAGAATGGCATCATACCCAAGCGTCCGCGGTTTTTCCTTTAGATAGTCCACGAACTCTTCCAGCGTTTCCTTTTTCTTCATGATGGCACCTTTAATATTGAGTTACCGATGTGCGCGCCTACTTATTTGCGCAACGTCAATGACATCCGTGGAAATTGTGTCCAATTGCCCTCACCCCCTTCTCCCTCGAAATCAACACTTACGTTGAACTCGAGTTGCGTGTTATTATCCAAGCCGCCTAGTATCGATTTCAACAACTCCGCCGTGACAACACGCGCATCCACTTCAGCCTGGGTGATAGCCGAGTCGCGGATGAGATAAGGTCTGGAACTACCGCCGACACTACCCACCATGACAATTACCAGGTGCTGCCCTTCACTCATGAATGGCCAGTTGGCCAGCGTTAGATCAGCGTGCGCACCCACGATATCGGTCAGGTGTAATTCGGTACCCCTGCGCGGACTGCACTGCAGTGTGGAATAGTTGGCCGTGGGCAGAGGAAGAATGCGCAAATGCAACTTCTTGGATTCATGCCCCACGGGCAATATCCTGTAGTAGACCGGGAATCGTTTTACACTGGTATCGCCTATCTCCATGTTGGCGGCAACGGCCACTGGCGGTATATTCAAGGGGTCTGTGGGCACTTCGTCGAACACGTATTTTTTGCTACCCAGTTCGGAGCGACCCTCCCAGTAAACTTCCAGCGTCTCCGAATCTTTCAACTCGATGCCGGACAGGTCGATATACGCCCCTGCACTTGCCGAGATCGCCGGTAGCTTTGCATTGAACGCCTCGTCGCCCCCTTCAGCTACCGCGAACAACACGTTCAACGGCGCATCTTCGCGACGAACGACCAAGTCGACCTGCCGCACTGTCGCGCTGTACGCAACCCCTTCCCGCGCGACTTGATAGCCCAGCGTAATGCGATCCAGGCCCTGCAGTTTTTCTGCGGCCAGGCTGAAAGTAATCACGCCACTTTCAAGGCCACTCAAGTCAATGCGCAGTTGCTGTTCGCCAAACACATCATTGAAATGCAGCAACAACCAGTCACTCACCATCAGTTCTGCATTGGCAGGCACGCGCAATACCAAGCCATTGGGAAACAGTGCCGGGTCGAGCGGACCGCTTGAATAACCTTCTATTTCAAGCTGTGGGAGCCGTGGCGGGTTAACGGGTACCGGACCGATCCGGAAGGTCTGCGTAGGTGACGTCAATGTTGCCGGCAGATCGGCAAACGCGATCTCATAATGGACTTCAGCGTACCCCCCCGCGATGAAGTCGAACTGACCGGCAGGCACTTGCCAACGCAATACCTGCCCTACCTGTTCCGCCGTCACGTTCGTCGGCCTTGACCAGGTCTCATCTTCAGTGCCGTCACTTTCAAAGCCGACGAATGTCAGCGTCACCCTGTCGTTTTCTCGCATGGCCTGATACGCCGGCACCAGGAAAGTCGCACCGGTACTGCCCAGCGAATCGGGGTCAAGGTACAGATTGTGTGACTGCGGTGCCTGGGCCACCGGCATATGTTCAAGCCGACGCGGACGAACCCCCACGAAGCAAAAGGCGCGCATTGACTGTTCCAAGGGCGGTTGCGTGGGCTGGAAACCCGCAAATGCATAGCCATTGGTAGCCGCCACGACGAATGCATTGGACACCGCAATACGTGCCAGTCGGGTCGTGGGATCGAAATTGCTTCCGTCAATATCCACAGGCCCGGAAAAATTGACTGCATTACCGTGTTCATCCGCGCCAACCCAATCCACTCGGACGGTCTGACCTTCGGCGATAGTGTCGTACGTTATATACAGAACTAGATCGTCAGACCCCAGCTTATCGAGATCAACCTCATCGTACGGCGTGAGGCCTTCAATTATTGGGCGCGGGTGTGGATCCAGGTTGATCCGCTTAGCGGCTGGGTGCGTATTCATGTATGCAGCTCGGCATCTCGGTGAGTGATGCCCACACGCTATCGCTTGCCCCAGGCGCTGCCTACTGACAAAAATAACAGGTAGGCATCGATCGCGAGGTTGTGATACTTCGCGACTCCGGTTTTCACCCCAGGTACCTAGCATTTTTGCTAGCTGCCGCAGATTGAGCCTTTCGCTAGACTCGGCTGGTGAACTTATTACTGCACCAACGAGGAAGCTTGATGAACACTCAACGGCACTTACTACCCGCTGCAGCCTTTCTATTCCTGCTGTCCAACACAGCGCATGCTGCGCTTGCAACCGTACAACCGGACGCTCAGTGGTCCAATTCGCAAAAGGAATCAGATCACGATTACAGATGCCCGAGCAACAAAGTTTTGGTAGGGCGCAAACACTATAAGGACGAAAATGGCGCTACAGGGTATTTATGCGGAACCGTGACCCAAGGCAGTCAACTCCAAACGTTTAATGAGGAAAAGATTATCATTCCTTACGGTGGCGGCGCATGTCCTTTCCCCAAAGTCATGACTGGCCGAGGTAGAAAGGGGGATGAGAACTCGGACTACTGGCTGTACTGCGCGGAAGTCCGGGATAGCTGGGAAGAGCCGTTGGTTCCAACACATACCAGCACTCGAGAGGGCCGCGAAAACGCCCACGATTTGCCCTGCTTCAAAAACGAAGTGCTTTGGGGCATGTCCCGCTTCGGCGATGAAAACGATCAAACCAGATACCATTGCAGCAAATTATTCTAAACCAGCACCCGAGACCTCATCATGCCGATCTCAATAAAACTTGGTATCCTTGCGCTGCCATTGCTGCTGAGTAACATTCCGCAAGCTGTGTATGCTGCGGCGCAAGAGGGCACAATACTGATACTCGACAAAGACAACGCGCAGTGTTCACTGACGGTTCCCGGCGAAGGCACAGGCAAGCGCGTGCAGTACGAATTCAACCTCCCCGACTCCGACTGCAAAGAGATAAAACCGCGCAGGATAAAATTCGATGGGCTTCCATCCGCCGCGCAAATATTTATTACCGATGGTTACGGTTGCGGCACTCAGGAAGGCCAGGCAGAAGGTGACGACACCCGAAATTTTTGGGTTAAACTCCGCACCACCAGGAAATTAACCTCCAGCGACTGGTACGAATTCGATGACCTGGTCAGCTACCCCAAGGACGAGATTATTTCTCCCGGCCTGCAAATGCTTGACAAAAATGTAAAGCAATCCAACCTTGCCAGGGATAGCACTTCCTGCGTGCGTGTGATCACCTCGTCCACTACCCCCCCTCCTACACCTGTGCCGGCGACACTTAATGAAAGCACCTTCTATGGCGGTCTAAAACCACGAGACGAGTTCAAGTGTGGTCTCAATCAAGTAATGATTGGGCGCGGGCACAGGGGCGATGAACAAGAACAGCAAAGTACTTATACCTGCGCGACCTTCAAGCAGGGTTCGACTGATCTTTCACGGAGCAATGACAAATGGGAAGAAAGATTCGTTGAAAGCGATGGTATTTACTTCATGTGCCCCCCCGACACCGTCATGAGCGGCCGGGATCACTGGAACGATGAAAATGGCGAGACCCGCTATCTGTGTAGCGAACTTAAAAACGGTGATCAGAAACTGTCGGTTCTCTGGTCCGACGGTTGGTCGAAATCACAAAAGGAGAGTGGTAGCAGTTACGTCTGCCCCACCGGGGAGTTCCTTGTCGGCCGTTTTCATGATGATGATGAGCACGGGCCAACCCGTTACCGCTGCGCCACGGCACAATGAATAGGGAGCTGACTTGCCATGACTATCACCACGAATACAGCCTCCAACGCCTTCAACTTCCTGAGCTTCCTCAACAACAGCGTCGACCCCCGCACCGGCCAGTACACCCTGGCCATCGAGCTGCCGGAGCTGGTCGCCAACAACCTCAGCGGCCCGTCCCTGCCCCTGCGCATCGGCTTCAACCCGATGAACATCCAGGATTCGGGCTTTGGCATGGGCTGGACGCTCAACCTCAGCCAATACGACCCCGCCACCAATCTGCTGCACCTGCACACCGGTGAAAGCTTCAAAGTCACCGGCGGCGACGCCAGCGACGGCACCGGTAAGGTGTTCAAGGAGCGCAAGCTCAGAAGCTTTCACTTCCATGACCACGGCACTGGCTATCGCGTCGAGCACAAGGCCGGCCTGGTCGAACTGCTCGAACTGCAAGGCCCCAGCAACAATCGCGTGGCCTTGCCCACCCGGGTCGAGGCGCCCTCGGGCCATGGCATCACCCTCAGCTACAGCAATTTCCAGGGTGCCCCGTGCCTGGTCGGCATCAAGGACGACACCGGGCTCGCGCTGCTGGCCATCGACTATACCAGCGCTGAAATCAGCCTCAAGCTGCACCCCGACTCCGGCCCCGGCGGCGCCCCGCTGGCCAGTTACACGATCAAACTCGACCAGCGCTTCACCCCTGCGGTACGCCTGCCCCATACCATCGTCCTGCCCAGCGACGACAAGGCCAGCTGGAGGCTCGGCTACGACAAGGTACGTGGTGTGGTGTGCTTGACCGACGTGCATACGCCGGTGGGCGGCGTCGAGACCATCGATTACGACGATGCCGGCCACCCCTTCCCCGGCAACGCTCGTGACCCGCTGCCCCGGGTTACCAGGCACACCATCAAGCCCGGCTTCGACCAGCCCGACATGGTCACCACCTACGCCTACACCAGCAACAATTTCCTCGGCATGGGCAGCGGCATCACTTGGCGCGACAACGGTGAAGACAACCTCTACCAGTTCACCGGCACCCAGTTCAGCTATGGCTCGACCGCCACTTACCTCGCTGGCGATACGCCGCTGCGCAGCATCACCCGCAGCTTCAACCGCTTCCACCTGCTGACCCTGCAAACGACCGAGCAGGCCCATGAGGTCTACGACGAACACGCCGCGCAGCCACGGCGCGAAACCTGCGTCGAAGAGGTCGAGACCGTCTACCACGAAACCAGCGCCAGCTTCGACCTGCAGCCGGCCGCCTTCCAGCTGCCCAAGCACCAGCTCAAGCGCTGGAAAATCAAGGAAGATGCCAGCCGGCTACGGGAAGAAGTGGTCATCACCCAGTACGACGAGCATGGCAACCTGGCCCTGGAGTCCCAGGCCGCAGCGCCGGTGTACCAGGGCGATGCGATCAACGAGGGCGCCACCCTGGCAACCACGATCCACACCCGGCACACCTACTACCCGCATACTGGCGAGGGCAGCGATTGCCCGCCCGACCCGCAGCTGTTCACCCGCAGCCGCAAGACCAGCACCGTGCACCCGGCCGCCAATGGCGAAGGCCAGGCGGCCACCCTGCAGACCCGTTACCGTTACCAGCACGTGCCGGCACTGAGCGGGTCAAGCGGGGCCACGGGCTTCCTGGCGGCCGATGAGGAAGACCTGTTCCAGGTGGACGACGACCACGAGCAACTCCTGCAGAACACCACGCGCCGCTTCCTCAAGGAAAGCGACCACAATGCATTCCTGCATGGCCGCCTGGACCAACAGGTGCTGACACTCAAGCACCCGAGCGACGCAGCCAAGGACAAGACTGCGACATCGACGTTCTTCCATTCGCTGGTCGACAACGACAACCAGCAAAAGACCCTGCTGCAGATGCGCGAGACCTTCAAGGGGCATGACCTGGCAGAGCGGGTGGTCGCAAGTGCGGTTTCTGTGCATACCGGCCTGCTGTGCCGCGACCAGGACTTCAACAAGGTCGAAACCCACTACCGCTACGATGTGCTCAACCGCTTGACGGCCGAGATCATCGCCCCCGGCACGGCCAACGCAGCCGCCCGGGAATACACCTATGAACTCGGCGCGAAAGCGAACGAAACCGCGAAAGATGTCAACGGCGTGGTCACCCGGACCTGGTTCGATGGCTATAACCGCCCCATCCGCCAGGAACGGCAAACCAAGGATGAGCAAACTGGCCAGCGCAACTGGCACGACGTGCAGACCACCGTGTACGACAGCGCAGGCCGGGTCGAGTCGCAAACCTCCTACGACTACCTGGAAAGCGATACACGCACGCTGACCAGCACCTTTACCTATGACGGCTGGGGCAACCGCGTCACCAGCTTGCTGCCGGACGGTATCGTGGCATGCACTGAGCGCTCGCCCTTCGGCGAGGAAGGGTTCGTCGTACAGCACTGGCAGGAGCGCTCGGACGAAGCCAGGCCACGCAAGCGCCGGCAGTTTGTCAGCACTGAATTCAACCGTTTCGACAAACCGCTCAGCGACCGTCGCCTGGACCTCGACGGCCAGCTGGTGGGCAGCAAGCGCTACCACTACGACGGGGCTGGCCGTTGCGTGCGCGAGGTGCAGCAACTGCGTGACCCACTGGACCTGCAGGCACCACCACTGGAGCAGACCACGCGGTTCAGCTACGACGTGTGGGACCGCATGGCCAGCACCGAACGCCCCGATGGCAGCCTATTGCTACGCCGCTTTGCCAGCCACAGCACCAATGAGCTGACCACCGAACTGGAACTTTCACCCGCGAACGGTGGGGCAAGCAGCATTGTCTGCAAGCGCGCGTTCGATGGCCTGGAACGGCTCACCAGCCTGACCGTCGGCAACCGGACCGAGACCTTCCGCTATCAAGGCCAGATGACGCTGGTCGACGAACGTGACAAGGCCTCGGGACGCACCCTCAAGTATGCCTACACACCCGAACTGACCCAGCAGCCAACTTCGATCACCCTCAAGGACGCAAAGGCCGCCAACGACGAAACCACCTTCGGTTACGACCGCCCCGATGCGGCGATCACGTTGGCAGACAACGCCGCTGGCAAGCGGGACTATGTCTATACCGACCAGGGGTACCTGCTCAAGGAAACCTGGACGGACAAACAATCGGCCGGGAACTACCACATCGACCACACTGCATCGCTTCAGGGCCGCCCGATAGAGCGCAAGATCAGCGACGGCCCCCTGACCCGGCACGCGTATGACGAAGCAGGGCGATTGACAGAAACGACGCAAGGCAACCTCAACGCCACATTCACCTATGACCCGGATGGGCGCCTGCATACCACCACCACCGTTGACAGCATCAGTAAGCGGCAGGTCATCAGCACCGTCCTTTATGACGATCTGGGACGTGAATGCGAACGTAGCGTGGCGCTGGATGACGGCAGCACGCGCACGGTGAAAACGGTGTGGCGTGACGACGACCTGCTGCACAGCCGCGCCACGCTGCGAGACGGCGAGCAGCGCCTACTCGAAACGTTCCGCTATGACAAATTGAACCGGCTGGACAAAGTTACCTATACGCTCGACGACGAGAACGACGCCGAGGCCTACCTGCCGCGTAACCGGGCCGGGCGTTCCATCACGAGCCAGGTGTTCCGCTTCGACGACTGGAACAACCTGATCCGCTGCCAAACTTCCTTCAGTGACCGCGAAACGGATGACGCCCGCTTCAGTTACGGCGCCGCGAGCGCGGGCGACCTCCACGACATGTTCCAGTTGCGTGTGCTGACCCACACCTTGCAGCCGGACTACCCGCCGACGCAGACGTTCACCTATGACGCTGATGGCAACCAAGACAACGATGAGTGGGGACGCCGGCTCGCCTACGATGAGCACGGGCGCCTGCAGCAGGTGAGCAGCAAGGATGGCAATACTGTTATCGCGCGTTACCGCTACGATGGGCACGATCATCTGGTGGGCGTAACCCACGATCAACAAGCCGAACAACTGCGCCGCTACGAAGGCTACCGCCTGAGCACAGTGAGCCAGGGCGGCGAACAGGCCCATTACCTGCACGGCGATGCTCACCCGCTTGGGCTGCAGAACCCGGCCAAACCGCAAGACACGCGCCTGCTGCTGACCGACAACGCCGCTTCGGTCACTGCCGAGTATGGTGCCGCCGGGGTCAGCGAGGCGCACTTGAGCCTGTATGGTGAACGCGGTGACGATGACACGCTGCAGAGCCTGCTGGCCTTCAACGGGGAAGTACGCGAACAGCAGCTCGACTGGTACCTGCTGGGGCGTGGTTACCGTGCCTACAACCCCGGGCTGATGCGTTTCCACAGCCCCGATTCGCTGCCTCAGGAAGACGTGGGGGTGAACCCCTACCTGTATGCCCTGGGCAATCCGGTGAACTGGCGCGACCCGACCGGCCACAGGTCCTCGCCGATACCGAGCAGGGATCCGAAACCCCCCTATATCGACCCGATGGAGGAGCCTAAGAAACCAAGCATCTGGGGAACAATTTTGCCGATCATTGCCGGGATTGCAGGCTTTGCTGTCGGAGCTCTACTCACTGTATTTCTCCCCCCGGTGGGTGCGATGGTGCTCGGCGTTCTGGCTGTTGCGGGCGGCGCGACGGCAACGATGCTTGCGGCCCGGGAGGAGGATCCGACGAAAGCAATGATCTTGAACGCCGTCGGCGGATTCTTGCTCGGTGCCGGTTCGACAATGCTCTTTGCGGGAGCCAGCAAGGGGGTTAAACAGTGGAGGGCTGGACGGAGTGCAGCGCCGGGCCCTACAGACACCCCTTCGATATCATCGCCTGCGGCCACGCCGGTACCATCGCGTGCGGCCACGCCGGCACCATCGCCGGTCGTGTCGCGCCAAAATAGCATCGCCAGCCAATCCCCCCCAGCTAGTTCACGGGGGAGCCTCACCCCATCAGAGCCTTCAGTTGACTATGGTAGTTCCGCTGGCTCGAGATCAAATTCCGTGGAGAGCGTTGTTGTTGATCGGCCACCAAGTCCACCGCCAAGTCCTGCACCGTCTGTAGCGTCAAATGGCATCGATACGACCAGTTTTGTCGACCATTTGGGATTGCGACGTGTCAACTTTCGTTGGTTCAACAGATTCCCGGGGGATAACGCAGGACATGGCACATTGAGCCGGCGTTCTTCAAGGTAGTTGTCGCGTCAACCATCCAACTATGCGGCTTGCTTCACGTGCTGTTGTTCGATCAGGATTCAGCAGCACGGTACCCATTGAGCTGGTCAAGTAATTTTGGACACCGGTTAAGGTTCATGCCGCTGCCCTGAGCTTTTCCTCCATGGCTACCGGGGTCTCATAGCCGTTGTAGCTGTGGAGGCGCTTGAGGTTGTAGCGCACCAAATAACCCATGATGTCTATCCTGACACCGGGGGAGGAGATAAATCTCTGCATCATTGATGAATCCGGGGCCGCTCTGCGGCCCCCTTTCCCTTCAAACCTGATTTGCCGGCAAATTCACCCACCCCTCCGGATATCTCCTACATACCCGTCAGCACGTATTCCCTAACGTGGCCGCAACACGCCCGTCCTCGCCCTGGGCTCATCCAGTCAACGGCGATCTCGCACCCTGCTCGAGAACCAGCCGAACAGACGGTAAATGAATCGCCGATACAAAGGATCACATCATGCTCCTGCCCTACAAGCGCAGGCCTAAATCGTCGCGCCTACGCTTTCCCAAACTCATGGCGCTTGGGTCAGGCACCATGCTGCTACTTATCCATCGCCTGGTAATAGCCGAGAGCGCCGATGCAACATTCGACGCCAGCTTCATGCGCCAGGCCCCCGACCAGCCCGCCGAAGCTGGCGCCCTGGCCCTGCAGTCCCTGGCCGCCGAAACCCCACTCGCCGCTGGCCGCTATCGCCTGGAAGTCTGGGGCAACCTGGTGTTCCTCGCCGAACGCGATGTACTGCTACAAAAAAACGATGGCCAGCACATCCTGCAACCCTGCCTGAGCGCCGCCTTGCTGCGCCAGGCCGGCCTGCGCGAACAGAGCCTGGCGCAGCCTTTGCCCGAGGATGACCGCTGCCTGGACCTCGAAACCATCGCCCCCGGCGCCACGGCCAAGCTCGACAGCCGGCGCCTGCGCCTGGAGCTGTCCATTCCCCAGGCCTTCCTGAGCCGGGATACGGCGCGCATGCCCAGCGCCGAGCAGTGGGACTACGGCATCAATGCCGCCTTCATCAACTACCAGGCCTCGGCGCAAATGCGCAGCCAGGCCCATGGCGGCAGCCAGAGCAGCCAGGACCTGTACCTCAACAGTGGCCTCAACCTAGGCCCCTGGCGCCTGCGCAGCAGCCAGTCGCTGCGCGAGGACGAACACGGCAGCCGCCGCTGGAGCCATACCAACACCTACGCCCAGCGCGACCTGCCCGGCAGCCTCGGCACCCTCACCCTGGGCGAAACCTTCAGCAACGGCGAGGTATTCCGGGGCCAGCCATTCAAGGGCCTGCAACTGGCCTCCGACCTGGGCATGCTGCCCGACGTGATGCAAAACTACGCGCCCATCATCCGCGGCGTGGCGCAAACCCGCGCCAAACTCGAAGTGCTGCACAATGGCTACCCCATCTACAGCACCTATGTCGCGCCAGGCCCCTATGAAATCGACGACCTCGCCGTTGGCAGCGGCAGCGGCGAACTGGAAATCGTCCTGACCGAAGCCGACGGCCAGGTCAGGCGCTTCATCCAGCCTTATTCCAGCCTGAGTAACCTGCTGCGCGAAGGCGTGTGGCGCTATAGCGCCACCCTGGGCCGCTACAACGGCGCCGAAGACCTCGACTCGCCACTGCTGTGGCAGGCGACACTGGCCCGTGGCGGCGCCTGGAACACCACCCTGTATGGTGGCGTGCAAGGCGGCGACTACTACCGCGCAGGCACCCTGGGCGGCGCCCGTGACCTGGGCAACATCGGCGCACTGTCATTCGATGTGACCCGCGCCGAGAGCGACCTGGGCAGCACCCTGGGCAAGGTTAACGGGCACAGCTTCGCCGCACGCTACGGCAAGGCCTTCGACACCGGCACCAACTTGCGCTTCGCCGGCTATCGCTACTCCACCGAAGGCTATCGCGACTACGACGAGGCCGTACGCGAACGCAATGCCTACAGCGCGTACCGAGGCAGCCGTCGCAGCCGCCTGGAGGCCTCCGCCCACCAGCGCCTGGGCAGCCGCAGCTCACTGAGTTTTACCATGACCCAGGACGACTATTGGCAAAGCAACCAGCAGTCGCGTCAGTACCAGTTGCAGTTCAGCACCCACCTGCACAATGTCACTTACAACCTGTACGCCTCGCAGTCCCTGAACGAGCGCAACCACAACGACCGCATGTTCGGCCTGAGCGTGTCGTTGCCGCTGGGCTTCGGCCGCGCCTCCAGCGCCAACCTCGACCTGCAGTCACGCAACGGCGCCCACAGCCAGCGCGCCAGCCTCTCCAGCAGCGCCCTGGACCATCGCCTGAGCTACGTCGCCTCGACCAGCCGGGACGAACGGCACAACCAGACCTCCGCCTTCTCGGTCGGCTACCAGGGGGCCAGGGCCAGTGTTGGCGCCGGCTACACGCAAAGCGACGATTACCGTGCGCTGTCACTCAACGCCAGCGGCAGCCTGTTGCTGCATGAGGGCGGCTTGACCAGCGGCCGCTATCTGGGCGAAACCAATGCCTTGGTACACGTGCCCGAAATCGCCGGGGTCGGCGTGAAGAACGCCCCCGGCAGCCGCAGCGACAGCAGCGGCCACCTGCTGGTGCCTTACCTTCGGCCTTACCGCAACAACTCGCTGGAACTCGACACCGACGACCTCGGCCCGCAGGTGCAGATCGACAACGGCGCCCAGCACCTGACACCGCGTCGCGGCGCGATCGTGCTGGCCGAATTCCAGGCACGCAAGGTCAGCCGGCTAATCCTCACCCTGCTCCGGGCCAACGGCCAGCCACTGCCTTTCGGCACCCAGGTCAACGACGACGCAGGCACGTCGCTGGGGGTAGTCGGCCAGGCCGGCCAGGCCTTGCTGGCGGTCGAAGACAAAGCCCAGACGCTACACCTGCGCTGGGGCGAAGCCAGCGATGAGCACTGCCAGCTGCAGATCGAGCCCGCCCACATGGACCAGGCCCTGGGCTACCACCAACAGACGCTCAATTGCCCCACCCTCTGACGCACCGGAACCTATCCCCATGAACGCCTCATTCACCCGACGCGCGATCCTGCCGCTGGCATTGACAGGCCTGCTCGCCAGTAGCGACGCACTTGCCCTTTGCAGATGGGACGGCGGCGCCCCCAGCGGGCAACTGCTGTACAACATTCAACTGGATAACCTCTGGGTACCGCGCCATGCGCCCGTGGGTAGCGTAATCCGTACCGCCAGCCGCATGAGAACGACGAACGCCACAGGCCAGGTCCTCCTCTGCCCGGTGGCTGTCGTTGGCGACTATGCCGAAGTCAACCTGCCAAATACCGCAAGAATCTTCCCCGGCCCGCTGCCACCTATCGGTGGCGTCGAAACCGACCGTGTGCTCGAAACCAACATACCCGGCGTCGGCGTGCACGTGCGTCTGGGTGCCCCGTACGAGGGTGGATGGAACAACTACTGGATACCACGGACCGCTGTTTCAGTCCCCTACACTGGCTACCAGGACAATCCGGCCCCCCTGGCCATCCGCACGACCTACCTGGAAACCTACATCACCGTAATCAAGACTGGCGAAATACCGCCGGGCCCGCACGACTTTGCCGGCCAGGAGCTGTTCACCGGCAATTTCACCGGCGTAGGCAGCGTGCTCAAGGCCAATTTGCACGGCAGGATAATGCAGGCGCAATGCTCCTTGCGAACCGATGCAGTCAGCGCCGACCCGGTAGATCTTGAAAACCATGACCTGAGCAGCTTTACCGGCGAAGGCTCGGCCACAGCTGCAATCCCCTTCCACATCAACCTGAACAACTGCGATGACGACCCGGCCGGTGGCAAGGCACGGGTGCACATTCAACTGGAGGTTGCCAAGGGCGCAACTGTGATCGATGCCGACAAAGGGCTGTTCAGTCTCTCACCCGACCCTCGTAGCGCGACCGGCCTGGGCGTGCAGCTGCTACGAGCCGACGGCGTGACACCTGCCGAGCTTGGCCAGGAGCTGGACGTGAGCCCGATCACCCCCGGGGACATGCGCATAGGCTTCAACGCCCGCTACTACCAGGTGGCGCCCAGTGTTACGACCGGGGTCGCCAAGAGCGCACTCAACTTCACGATATATTACAAGTAAGACCGAACGAGGATGATGGGCGCAACGGGCAGGCCTGGCCCGTTGCGCGAATGACGGCCAGCGAGGTGAGATTAAAAAACGGGCATGCAGAACGAAGAAAGGGACTTACGTCCCTTTCTTCGTTCTTCGATTTGGAGCGGGAAACGAGACTCGAACTCGCGACCCCGACCTTGGCAAGGTCGTGCTCTACCAACTGAGCTATTCCCGCATTGTGAAGCTTTACCGCTAATCGGCGTGAAGCGCCATGAAGACCTTCACCACCACTGCACCGCATAGACGCCACAGTATTTAAACTGGAGCGGGAAACGAGACTCGAACTCGCGACCCCGACCTTGGCAAGGTCGTGCTCTACCAACTGAGCTATTCCCGCAAATGGCGTCCCCTAGGGGACTCGAACCCCTGTTACCGCCGTGAAAGGGCGGTGTCCTAGGCCACTAGACGAAGGGGACACACAACACTTTTCAGTGCGCCAGATATTGAACCTCACGATTCAACCTGGGCTTTCTTTTCCTGCCTCGCCGTTAAGCGTTGCCGGAGAAACTGGAGCGGGAAACGAGACTCGAACTCGCGACCCCGACCTTGGCAAGGTCGTGCTCTACCAACTGAGCTATTCCCGCAATATGGCGTCCCCTAGGGGACTCGAACCCCTGTTACCGCCGTGAAAGGGCGGTGTCCTAGGCCACTAGACGAAGGGGACACGCTGCTGGCATTACTGCCTGCTTTCACTCCCTGCCGCGTTTCGCTGTGTGCTTTACGCTGCAAGTGGCGCGCATTCTATGGATGCTTCGAACACCCGTCAACCCCTTTGTAGAAATTTATTTAAATCAATGACTTCCGGGTGGATGGGGGTGCAGATGCGGGCCGCGTTGTCGATATAGAGAGAGGGAGCGCTGTGCTGGCCTCTTCGCGGTTGAAGCCGCCCCTGCAGGGCCCGCGCCGAGGTCGAGCCCGATGCACTGCCTGCGGGAGCGGCTTTAGCCACGAAGAGGCCAGCACAGGCGCTGTTCGTCCCCAGGCGAACTCACTACACTCAAGGCTGTAATTCTTCTTCAATGAGGCATTAACGGTGACACCACTTCTGATCACCCTGCTCATCGTGGCGGGCATCGCGTTGCTGATCGTGATCGGCTACCTCAATAATGTGGTCGAAAACAGCAAGCTGGAACGCGCACGGCTGAAGATCGAGCTGGCGGACCGCCTGCGCCGCTGTGGCGAAATCACCGAAACCTTCCCCGGCCAGTTCATGACCCCGGCCTTGAAGCTGTTGCTCACCCGCCTGGAGCTGAACCTCAACCAGCGCCAACTGGCGCTGGACAAGCACAATGCCGAGCTCAAGGCGCGCATCGCCGAGCTTGAAGGGCTGATCGCGCTCGGCGACAGCATCCCGGTGAACAACCCGCCCAACCCGATCCAGACCGAGGTAAAGGCCAAGGACGTGCGCTTCCTGCTGGAGGCGCTGCACACCCAGATCGTCAAGGCCACCCAGGAGAACGTCCTGCAGACCAGCGAGGGCAAGCACTGGGTCAAGGAAATCCGCCACCTGTTGGTGCTGCTGCACATCGAATTCTTCAACAACCTCGGCCAACAGGCCCTGCAACAGGAACAGCCGGGCCAGGCCCGCCTGGCCTTCGAGCGCGGCGTGCAGTACCTGCGCAAGCAGCCTGAGCCGAAAGTGTACGAAGAGCAGCTGACGTACCTGGAAAAACTGCTGGCGCGTGCCAATGCCCAGGTGCTGGACCAGATGGAGCCAGCCGAGAACGAGCACAACGAATTGACCGATGGCCTCAAGACCGATGAGGAAGAGACCTGGAAGAAGAAGGTGATCTACGACTGATGCTTCAACCTGTCCCGGCCTCATCGCGGTCTGTCTTGCCCGCGATGAGGCCGGCCCAGGCAACCTCGATCAGCAGTCAGTCAATTCCAGAAAAACCGCCGCCAACCGCTCCAGCCCCACCTGGTCCGCCTCGCTGAATCGCCCGACCTTCGGGCTGTCCAGGTCGAGCACAGCAATCAGCCTGCCCTCCTTCACCAGCGGTATCACCAGTTCGCTGTTGGACGCACTGTCACAGGCGATGTGCCCCGGGAACGCATGCACGTCTTCGACCCGCTGTGTCTGCCGGCTGGCCGCTGCCGCGCCGCACACACCGCGGCTGAACGGTATGCGCACACAGGCCACCTGGCCCTGGAACGGGCCCAGTACCAGCTCTTCGTTACGGTTGAGGTAGAACCCGGCCCAGTTCAGGTCGTCCACCTGGCTGTACAGGAACGCCGAAAACTGCGCGGCATTGGCGATGAAGTCGCGCTCGTCGGCAAACAGCGCCTGCACTTGCGCAGCCAGCAGGTCATAGCCGTCGAGGCCAGCGCCACTGGCATTGAGGTCGATCATTTATTTCTGCTCCAGCAATTGCAGCCCGACCCAGTAGCGGGCGAACTGATAGGCACAACGGCCATTACGGTTGCCGCGGCCGGTAGCCCAGCGCACGGCGAGGATGTCGAGGGCTTCGGTGCGCTGCCAGGCCAGCCCGGCAGGCTGCGCCAGCTGGCCGATCCAGTGCTCGACCACGCTGAGGAAGTGTTCCTGGGTGAACGGGTAGAACGACAGCCACAAGCCAAATCGGTCGGACAAGGCAATCTTGTCTTCTACCGCTTCGCTGGGGTGCAGTTCGCCATCGACCCGCTTCCAGTTCTCATTGTCGCTCTCCTTCTCCGGCACCAGGTGGCGACGGTTGGAGGTGGCGTACAGCAGCACGTTATCCGGCGCCTGTTCCAGCGAACCATCGAGCACGCTCTTGAGCACCCGGTAGTCGCCCTCCCCGGCTTCGAACGAGAGGTCGTCACAGAACAGGATAAAGCGCTGCGGCAGCTTCTGCAGCTGCTCGACCACGCGCGGCAGGTCGGCCAGGTGATCGCGCTCGATCTCGATCAGGCGCAGCCCGGCGCCCGCGTGCTCGGCCAGCAAGGCACGCACCAGTGACGATTTGCCGGTGCCGCGCGAACCCCACAGCAGGGCGTGGTTGGCCGGCAGGCCATTGATGAACTGGTGAGTGTTGCGGCCCAGCTGGTCACGCTGCTTGTCGACGCCGATCAGGTCGGTCAAGCGAATGTCCAGGCTGACTTGCAACGGCATCAGGTAACCGCTGCGGCCATCGCGCTGCCAGCGCGCGGCCAGGGTGGTGGCCCAGTCGATGTCCGGGCGCAGGGCCGGCAACAAAGGCTCAAGGCGCGCCAGCACGGACTCGGCGCGTTCCAGAAAACTATTCAAGCGGGCGTCCATGACGACTCCTAGCAATTCAGGTTCAGGGCTGCAGTGCGGGCCTCTCGCGGGTAAACCCGCTGCCACAGGTACGCATATGACCTGTAGGAGCGGGTTTACCCGCGAGAGGCCCGCACTGACAGTTGAGCAATCAAGGCTGAATGTGTGACAGGCCCACCAGCAGCCGGGGTTGATCGGCTATGCTTGCGCAGCGCAAGGGATGTGAAACCGGCTCGGGACCCATGGATATCAAGTTCACCAATCGCCTGTCATACAAGCAAGCCCGGTTGACAGTCCTGGTCGGCTTCATCCTGGGAACATTGCTCAGTCTCATCCAGATCGGCATCGATTATGCCAGCGAAGACGCATCCATCAACCGCGAAGTGCAGGCGTTGCTGCAAATCAGCCACAACCCGGCCTCGCGCATCGCCTACAACATCGACTCGGAACTGGCGCTGGAGCTGACCCGCGGCCTGCTGCAGTCGCCGGCGATCATCCGGGCGCGCTTGATCGACAACAACGAGACGGTGCTGGCCGATGTGCAGCGCGCGGCCCTGCAGGACCGCTACCGGCCCCTGAGCGACTTTCTGTTCGGCGAGCAGCGCCAGTTCAAGGAGCGTCTTTACCTCACCCACATGCCCGAGGAATACCTCGGCACCCTGTACCTGGACGTCGACACCTACGCCTTTGGCAGCCGCTTCCTCGAGCGTGCCGGGGTCACCCTGCTCAACGGCTTTGCCCGCAGCCTGGTGCTCACCGGCATTCTCCTGGCGCTGTTCTACATGATGCTGACCAAGCCCTTGGTGACAGTAATCGGCGCCCTCAGCGGGCGTGATCCGCGCCAGCCTGGGCAAACCCGCCTGGAGTGCCCCCATGGCCATGAGCTGGACGAGATCGGCGTGCTGGTCAAGGTCGCCAACCAGCAGTTCGTCAGCATGGCTACCGAGATCCAGCAGCGGCGCAGCGCCGAAAATCGCCTGACGCAGTACCTCAACGAGCTGGAAGATATCGTCTCGGCCCGCACCGAAGAACTCAAGGCCAGCAACAGCCGCCTCAGCCAGTCCAACCAGGAGTTGGTCGAAGCCCGCCAGCGCGCCCTTGACATGGCCCAGGCCCGCGCGGCCTTTCTGGCCAACATGAGCCACGAAATCCGCACCCCGCTCAACGGCATGCTCGGCATGATCGCCCTGGCCCTGGACAGCCCCCTGGCCAGCGAGCAGCGCCAGCAACTGTCCATCGCCCACGACTCGGGCAAGGTGCTGGTGGAGTTGCTCAACGATATCCTCGACCTGTCCAAGTTCGACGCCGGGCAGCTGGAACTCGAACGGATACCCTTCGACATGGGCGCAATGGTCGAGGACACCGCCAACCTGCTGTCACAGAACGCCGCGCAAAGCGTCGAGCTGACCTGCCTGATCGCCCGCGACTTCCCAAGCTCGGTGCTGGGCGACCCCACCCGCGTGCGCCAGGTGGTCAGCAACCTGCTGTCCAATGCCCTCAAGTTCACCCGCTTCGGCCGCGTCGACCTGCACCTGGCGCGTATCGTTGGCGGGGTGCGCCTGGAGGTACGCGACACCGGTATCGGCATACCCGAAGACGCCCAGGCGCGGATTTTCCAGCCATTTACCCAGGCGGGCGCCGGCATCACCCGCCAGTATGGCGGTACCGGCCTGGGCCTGGCCCTGACCCGCAACCTGTGCAAGGCCATGCAGGGCCACCTGCATATCCGCTCCGAACCAGGTTTTGGCAGCGTGTTCAGCGCCGAATTGCCGCTCACCCCCCATACCGAAGCCATCCCGCCGGCACCGCTGCAAGGCCGGGTCGTGACCCTGAGCAACGCAGGCAGCGGCCTGTGCGAACTGCTGCAGAACGTGCTGCCGGCCTGGGGGCTGGCGTACCAACGGCATGACAGCACGGCGGCACTGGATGGCCGCGCAATCGACCTGCTGATCACCGACGACCTGGAGCATCTGTTCCAGCTGCGCCCTGCGCTCAAAACGCCGATCCTGCTGGTGACCGCCTATGGCAACTTCCTGCCCGCCGAGCAGTCAGCGCAGCTGGCGCCTCTGCACCAGCTGGCCCGCCCACTGGCGCGCAATGCCTTGTACCAGACCCTGCGCCGTACCCTGCAGGGCCATGCCCCCGAGCACCCGCTGGCCACGCCATCGCTAACCGCCGCTAGCGGCCGCGCACGCATTCTGCTGGTGGAAGACAACCCGGTGAACCAGCTGGTGGCCAAAGGCATGCTGGCCAAGCTCGGCTGCCAGGTGCAGCTGGCCACCCAAGGCGCCGAGGCGCTGGAATGGCTGGAGCAGGCGGATTTCGACATGGTGCTGATGGACTGCAACATGCCGGTGATGGACGGCTACGAGGCTAGCAGGCGTATCCGCCAGAGTGGCCGCTGGCCAGAGCTGCCGATCGTCGCCCTGACCGCCAACGCCCTGCCCGAGGAACGCGAACGCTGCCGGGCGGCGGGCATGAACGACTACCTGGCCAAGCCGTTCCGCCGCGAAGAGCTATTGGCACTGATCGACCACTGGGTACCGCTCAGCGGCTGAGCAGGCGCTCGATATCGGCTTCCAGGGCCTGGGGCTTGGTGGTCGGTGCGTAGCGCACGACCTTGCCGCTGGCAGGGTCGACCAGGAACTTGGTGAAGTTCCACTTGATCTTCTGCGACCCTAGCAGGCCCGGTGCGCGCTGCTTCAATTCGACGAACAGCGGATGGGCGCTGGGGCCATTGACCTCGACCTTGCGAAACAGCGGAAAACTCACGCCGAAGTTGCGCTCGCAAAACTGTGCGATCTCGCGCGCGTCACCCGGTTCCTGCTTGCCGAACTGATTGCACGGGAAACCCAGCACCACCAGGCCTCGCTCGCGGTAATGCTGCCACAGCTGCTCCAGCCCTTTGTACTGCGGGGTGAAACCGCACTGGCTGGCGGTGTTGACCACCAGCAGCGCCTTGCCGGCAAAATCGCCGAGCACCTTGTGCTCGCCGCCGATCGTCACGCAGGGGATGTCCAGCATCGATCCAGCCATGTTCAGGCTCCGTTACGCGGTTTGAAATCCAGGCACACCGAGTTGATGCAGTAGCGCAGGCCGGTCGGTGGCGGGCCGTCTGGGAACACGTGGCCCAGGTGGGCGTCGCACTGGGCGCAGGTGACCTCGGTGCGGATCATGCCGTGGGAGGTATCGCGAATCTCGATCATCGCGCTTTCTGCCAGGGGCGCATAGAAGCTCGGCCAGCCGCAGCCGGAGTCGAACTTGGTGCTCGAATCGAACAGCGGCAGGTCGCAGCAGATGCAGTGGTAGATGCCCTCACGGCGCTCGCTGTTGTACTTGCCGCTGAACGGCCGCTCGGTGCCCTTCAGGCGGCACACCTGGTACTGCTCCGGGTCGAGCATCGCACGCCATTCTTCAAGGGTTTTGTCGATCTTTTGCATGTGGGGACCTCGGCAGGCTGAATTTCACCTCGCGCCGTCTTTTCCGTAGCGCGGGTGGCACGTATATTAGTTGGCTTCGTGTGCACGGGCTCCAAGTCTGGCACCCGCGCCCCGCCCTTTCAAACCTTTCGACGGCGGCGCACCGCGTATTCTCAATCGGGATCACATCATGCAGTTCAGCAAATCGAACAAGCTCGCCAATGTCTGCTACGACATTCGCGGCCCGGTGCTCAAGCACGCCAAACGCCTGGAAGAGGAAGGCCACCGCATCCTCAAGCTGAACATCGGCAACCCGGCGCCGTTTGGCTTCGAAGCGCCGGACGAAATTCTCCAGGATGTGATCCGCAACCTGCCTACCGCCCAGGGCTACAGCGACTCCAAAGGCCTGTTCAGCGCGCGCAAGGCGGTGATGCAGTACTGCCAGCAGAAAGAAATCGAAGGCGTCACCATCGAGGACATCTACCTCGGTAACGGTGTCTCCGAGCTGATCGTCATGTCGATGCAGGCGCTGCTCAACAACAACGATGAAGTGCTGATCCCGGCCCCCGACTACCCGCTGTGGACCGCTGCCGTGAGCCTGGCCGGCGGCAAGCCCGTGCACTATCTGTGCGACGAGCAGGCCGACTGGTTCCCCGACCTTGAGGACATCAAGGCCAAGATCACCCCAAACACCAAGGCGCTGGTGATCATCAACCCGAACAACCCGACCGGCGCGGTGTACTCCAAGGAACTGCTGCTGGGCATGCTGGAACTGGCGCGCCAGCACAACCTGGTGGTGTTCTCCGACGAAATCTACGACAAGATCCTCTACGACGAGGCCGTGCACATCAGCACCGCTTCGCTGGCCCCCGACCTGCTGTGCCTGACCTTCAACGGCCTGTCCAAGTCGTACCGGGTCGCGGGCTTCCGGTCGGGGTGGCTGATCATCTCCGGGCCCAAGCACCACGCCCAGAGCTATATCGAAGGCATCGACATGCTGGCCAACATGCGCCTGTGCGCCAACGTGCCGGCCCAGCACGCCATACAGACCGCACTGGGCGGCTACCAGAGCATCAACGACCTGGTGCTGCCGCCAGGCCGCCTGCTGGAGCAGCGCAACCGTACCTACGAGCTGCTCAACGCCATCCCGGGCGTGAGCTGCGTCAAACCGATGGGTGCGCTGTACGCGTTCCCGCGGATCGACCCCAAGGTCTGCCCGATCCTTAACGACGAGAAGTTCGCGCTGGACCTGCTGCTGTCGGAAAAGCTGCTGATCGTGCAGGGTACGGCGTTCAACTGGCCGTGGCCGGACCACTTCCGCGTGGTGACCTTGCCACGGGTGGATGATTTGGAGCAGGCAATTGGGCGCATCGGGAATTTCCTGCGGACGTATTCGCAGTAATTGAAGGCCTCATCGCCGGCAAGCCGGCTCCCACAGGATCACCAAAGGCCTGAAGGCTGTGGGATTACTGTGGGAGCTGGCTTGCCGACGATTGGGCTGCAAGGCAGCCCCCTACACATCTCACAAACCGATTCTTACATCCTGCAATGCTCTACCTCACAGCCCCCACCCCATCCTCTGCCATACTCCGCCGTACACAGTTTGAAATAGTCGCCTGATTGAATCCGAGCGACCGTCCCCTTATATACCCCGCATACGCAACACACTCATCCGTCAGGAGAACGTAACAACCATGATGCGCATTCTGTTGTTTGTAGCCACCAACCTTGCGGTGGTGCTGGTTGCAAGCATTACCCTGAGCCTGTTCGGCTTCAACGGGTTCATGGCCGCCAACGGGGTTGACCTCAACCTCAGCAGCTTGCTGGTGTTCTGCGCCGTGTTCGGCTTTGCCGGCTCCCTCGTCTCGCTGTTCATCTCCAAGTGGATGGCGAAGATGTCCACCGGCACCCAGATCATCTCGCAGCCGCGCACCCGCCACGAACAGTGGCTGCTGCAGACGGTCGAAGAGCTGTCGCGCGAAGCCGGCATCAAGATGCCCGAAGTAGGTATCTTCCCGGCCTACGAGGCCAATGCTTTCGCCACCGGCTGGAACCGCAACGACGCCCTGGTCGCTGTCTCCCAGGGCCTGCTGGAGCGCTTCTCGCCCGATGAAGTGCGCGCCGTGCTGGCCCACGAGATCGGCCACGTGGCCAACGGAGACATGGTCACCCTGGCGCTGGTGCAGGGCGTGGTGAACACCTTCGTGATGTTCTTCGCCCGCATCATCGGCAACTTCGTCGACAAGGTCATCTTCAAGAACGAAGAAGGCCAGGGCATTGCCTACTACGTGGCGACCATCGTCGCCGAACTGATCCTCGGTATCCTTGCCAGCATGATCGTCATGTGGTTCTCGCGCCGCCGCGAATACCGCGCCGACGAAGCCGGTGCACAGCTGGCCGGCACTGCCGCGATGATCGGCGCCCTGCAGCGCCTGCGCGTGGAGCAAGGCCTGCCGGTGCAGATGCCCGACACCCTCAAGGCCTTCGGCATCAATGGCGGCCTCAAGCATGGCCTGGCTGGCCTGCTGATGAGCCACCCGCCGCTGGAAGAGCGTATCGAGGCCCTGCGCCGCCGCGGTTGATCCTCAGGCAAAAAAAGGGCGACTTCGGTCGCCCTTTCTTTTTGTCAGACGTGCAAGCGATAAACCCGCTCCAGCAGGCTCGTTATGCCGGCCTGCTGGAACTTCGGGCTTTCGTCGATCAGCTCATTAGCCTCCAGCGCTTCAATCCTCCAACCAGCAAAGCCCTGGCTAACTTCGGCATCCCCCACCGAAAACGGCGGCCCGGCCAACAGCGCCTGGTCGTAATCAAGCGTCACCAGCATGCCCTTGCCTCCAACCGGCATCAGCGTCGTAAGCATCGCCTTGTAACGCTCACGCATCGGCGCTGGCAGTGCAATCAAGGCTGCACGGTCATACAGCCCCGCACAGTCCGCTACGTCCTCGGCCTGCAAGGCGAAGACATCGCCGCACCACAGCTCAACATCACCACTGCGCCACACCTCGAAGGCGCCATGCTGGGACACCTGCGCAGCCAGCCCATGCTCCAGGAAGAAATCCTCCACCGCCCGCCGCGACAGCTCGACGCCCAGCACCCTGTGCCCCTGCCCTGCCAGCCAGGCCAGGTCCAGGCTCTTGCCACATAGCGGCACCAAGACACGGCTGCCCACTGCCAACCCGAGTGCTGGCCAATAGCGTTGCAGATAAGGGCTGGCCTCAGCCTGGTGAAAGCCGATCTGGTTGTCGGCCCACTTTCGATGCCAAAACGCCGGCTCCATGTTTCCTCCTGGTTTTTCGATGGATTGCGCAAAAATCTTATATTGGATATCGATCTTTGACTGATCGAAGATGACTGCATCTTAACCTTCAGGACACCACCATGCTGCCCAGCCTGTTCATCTCCCACGGCTCCCCCATGCTCGCCCTGCAACCGGGTGCCAGCGGGCCGGCTTTGGCCCGGCTGGCAAATGGCCTGCCCCGCCCGAAGGCAATCGTGGTGGTGTCGGCGCATTGGGAGAGCCGCGAACTGCTGGTGACCGGGGGCGCAAAACCACAAACCTGGCACGACTTCCATGGTTTCCCCGCTGCGCTCTATGCAGTGCAGTACCCGGCGCCGGGGGAGCCCGCAGTGGCAGGCAGGGTCGAGGCACTGCTGAACGCTGCCGGGCTGGCGGCGCGCCTGGACGCTCAACGGCCGTTCGACCACGGGGCGTGGGTGCCGCTGTCGCTGATGTATCCGGATGCGAACATTCCCGTGATCCAGGTTTCGCTGCCAAGCCACGGTGGCCCTGAGCTGCAACTCGAGGTCGGCCAAGCACTGGCGGGGCTGCGTGACGAGGGCATCCTGCTGATAGGCTCCGGGAGCATCACGCATAACCTGGGCGAGCTTGACTGGCATGCCGGGCCCGATGTGATCGAACCGTGGGCGTTGGCGTTTCGCGATTGGGTGGTGGAAAAACTGGGTGATGATGATCAGGCTGCGCTGCTGGACTTTCAGCGGCAGGCGCCCTTTGCCGCTCGCAACCACCCCAGTGACGAGCACTTCTTGCCGCTGTTCTTTGCGCTTGGGGCTGGTGACAAATTCAGTATCGTCCACCAAGGCTTCACCCTCGGCGCGCTGGGGATGGATATTTATAGGTTCGACTGAAGGGCCTCTTCGCGGGGCAAGCCCGCTCCCACAAATATGTCCCAGTCTTCGCGGTGCTTGTGGGAGCGGGCTTGCCCCGCGAATGGGCCAGTTCAGGCAAAAAAAATCCCCGGCCTGGGCCGGGGATTTTTTATTGCGCCAGGATCAATCCTCGCGGTAGCGACGCAGCTTCAGCTGCTTGCCGGCCACGCGGGTGTCCTTGAGCTTGGACAGCAGGCGCTCGAGGCCGTCTTCGGGCAGCTCGATCAGGCTGAAGCTGTCGCGAACCTGGATGCGGCCGATCGCATCACGGGCCAGGCCACCCTCATTGAGGATCGCACCCAGCAGGTTCTTGGCGGCGATGCCGTCGCGGGCACCCAGGGCGGTACGGCAACGCACACGGCCTTCGGCCAGCGGCATTGGCGCACGACGCTCACGGTCACCACGGTCGCCGCCACGGTCACTGCGCTCGCCACGGTCAGGACGCTCGGTGCGCTCGCCACGTGGCGCAAAGCCCGGAACCAGCGGCTGCTCACGCTCTACGGCAGCCAGGTCCAGCGCCTGGCCGTTGGTGGCTTTGCGCAGCAGGGCCGAGGCCAGGGCGCGTGGGCTGCAGCCCAGGTCAGCAGTCAGACGATCCAGCAGCTCACCATGAGTGGCTTCGGCGTCGGCAACCAGCGGCGCCAGGCTCGAAGTCAGCTTCTTGATGCGTGCATCCAGCACCGCTTGAGCGTTCGGCAGGCGCGCTTCGGCAACCTTCTGACCGGTAACACGCTCGATGACCTGCAGCATGCGGCGCTCACGCGGGGTGACCAGCAGCAGCGCACGGCCTTCGCGACCGGCACGGCCAGTACGGCCGATACGGTGAACGTAGGACTCGGGGTCGTACGGCATATCGACGTTGAACACGTGAGTGATGCGCGGTACGTCCAGACCACGGGCAGCGACGTCGGTAGCGACGACGATGTCCAGGCGGCCATCCTTGAGCGAGTCGATGACGCGCTCACGCTGGTTCTGGGCGATGTCACCGTTCAGCGCGGCAGCCTTGTAGCCTTTGGCTTCCAGCGCGGCGGCCAGGTCCAGGGTGGCTTGCTTGGTACGCACGAAGGCGATCAGCGCGTCGAACTCTTCCACTTCCAGCAGACGCAGAACAGCCGGGATCTTCTGGTCGGCATGGACCATCAGGTGGGCCTGGTCGATCGCGGTAACGGTCTGGGTCTTGCTCTGGATCTTGACGTGCTTCGGTTCGCGCAGGTGACGTTCGGCGATCGAGCGGATCGACGACGGCAGGGTTGCGGAGAACAGTACGGTCTGGCGGCTGGCCGGGATGGCATCGAAGATCACTTCGAGGTCGTCCATGAAGCCCAGCTTGAGCATTTCGTCGGCTTCGTCCAGTACCAGGTACTGTACGGTCGACAGCACTTTCTCGTCGCGACGCAGGTGGTCGCACAGACGGCCTGGGGTAGCGACGACGATTTGCGCGCCGTTACGGATGGCACGCAGTTGCGGGCCCATCGGGGCACCGCCGTATACAGCTACCACGTTAACGCCTGGCATTTGCTTGGCGTAGGTTTCGAAAGCGGTAGCGACTTGCAGCGCCAACTCACGGGTTGGCGCCAGGATCAGGGCTTGCGGTTCGCGCTTGCTCACGTCGATCTTGTTGAGGATCGGCAGGGCGAAGGCAGCGGTCTTGCCGGTGCCAGTCTGCGCCTGGCCGATCATGTCGTGACCGGCGAGGATGATCGGGATCGACTGATGCTGAATAGCGGACGGCTCTTCATAGCCAGTGGCTACGACAGCTGCAACGATATTCGGATTGAGATCGAGAGCGGCGAATCCGCCGGTTTCCTGGGTCATGGGTCTGCCTCTAGGTGCATCCGCAAAGACCCATGCTCCAAAGCTGCACATGCCTTGAAAGACCAGAAGGTCACCCAGGCAGCTTTGGCGGCGGGGATTTGCGAAAACGATTGAAAAAGAAAAACTTGGGAAGGTCCGCCTAGCGGACGTGCAGCCGAAGCTGGACTCGGAGGATTTGCACCACCTGATTTTGAGGTCCGCTAAAAGACCGGCGCGTACTATACCCGAATTAACAGAAGGGGTGAGGAAAATTTTCGCTCTGAACTGCCAGTACAGGGCCATCAAGCAACACGGGCTGAAACGTTAATGCCCGGGTGATTATGCCGGCGCCCACAGGCAAGGCGAGAACGTTGCGGAAAACTGCCTCACATTTTGGGGAGGCCGACGTAATTCCTGTGGGAGGAGTTTCAGCCGCGAAGCAGGCGCCGCGGTGGATGGCACCGGCTTCGCCGGTGTTCGCGGCTGAAGCCGCTCCTACAGGATCCCCGCCAAATCAGTAAGTTAGCGTTTGTTCTATGAAAGCCGGTTTGCGGTCTTCAGGTAGCCGGCCGAATCACCCGGATCAACGCCTCAAGGCTATAACCCAATTGCGGCGCCAGTGCCTCGGCCCGCGCTCGCACGCCGTCCAGGTCCAGTGTTTGCTCAAGGTCCGCCGGCACCAGCAGGATCACATTGCCCTCCTTCACCGGCAGTTCCCAGTAATGCCGGTGGTACAGCCCGCGCAACAGCGCCGCGCCCAGCGGCCTGCCGTCATCCCCGGCCCACTGGTTGATCACCAGCCAGCCCCCGGGGTTGAGCTGCTTCTGGCAGTTTTCCAGGAAGGTCCAGGCCAGGTGCCCGATGCCCGGCCCGTGGTCGGTGTACAGGTCGACGAACAGCAGGTCGGCTTTTTCCGCCGTGGGCAGCAGCTCCAGGGCATCGCCGACGCGCACATAAAGGCGCGGGTCGTCGTCCAGGCCCAGGTACTCCATGGCAAGGCGCGGCACGTCCGGGCGCAGCTCGATGGCCTCGATGTCGTCCAGCGGCAGAAACCTCATGCAGGCCTGGGTCAGGGTGCCTGCACCCAAGCCAAGAAACAGCGCGCTCTCGGGCTGCTCGTGGCACAACGCGCCCACCAGCATCGCGCGGGTGTAGTCGTACTCCAGCCAGCTGGGGTCGGCGGTGAACACGCAGCTCTGCTCGATGGCATCGCCAAACTCGAGAAAGCGGTAGTCATCCACCTCGTACACGCTGATGACGCCAAAGGCATCCTCGACCCGAGCCAGCAGCCGCTCTTCCCGCTCCGTCGCCATGTACCTGCCACCTGCCTGCGCAAAAACGCGCATTGTCCGTCAACACCCTCGATGCAACAAGCTCAGCGCCAACTGTTACCATGGCAGACAGCCTATAACCGACAATACCGAGCCTGTGATGAACCGACCGTGGAGCCCTGACAGCTGGCGTGCCCTGCCGATCCAGCAGCAACCGACCTACCCTGATGCCGCGCATCTGCTCAAGGTCGAGCAGACCCTGGCCAGCTACCCGCCGCTGGTGTTCGCCGGGGAGGCGCGCGAGCTGCGCCGGCAGTTTGCCGAGGTCACCGAAGGCCGCGCCTTCCTGTTGCAGGGCGGCGACTGCGCCGAGAGCTTCGCCGAGTTTTCCGCCGCAAAGATCCGCGACACCTTCAAGGTCCTGCTGCAGATGGCCATCGTCATGACCTTTGCCGCCGGCTGCCCGGTGGTCAAGGTGGGGCGCATGGCCGGGCAGTTCGCCAAGCCGCGCTCGTCGGGTGACGAAACCATTGGCAACGTCACCCTGCCGGCCTACCGCGGCGACATCGTCAACGGCATCGGCTTCGATGAAAAAAGCCGCATCCCCGATCCAGACCGCCTGCTGCAGGCCTACCACCAGGCCACCGCCAGCCTCAACCTGCTGCGCGCCTTTGCCCAGGGCGGTTTCGCCGACCTGCACCAGGTGCACAAGTGGAACCTCGACTTCATCGCCAACTCGGCGCTGGCCGACAAGTACCACCAACTGGCCAACCGCATCGACGAAACCCTGGCGTTCATGCGCGCCTGCGGCCTGGACAGCGCCCCGCAATTGCGCGAAACCAGCTTCTTCACCGCCCACGAGGCGTTGCTGCTCAACTACGAAGAAGCCTTCGTGCGCCAGGACAGCCTGACCGGCGATTACTACGACTGCTCGGCGCACATGCTGTGGATCGGCGACCGCACCCGCCAGCTCGACGGTGCCCACGTGGAGTTCCTGCGCGGCGTGCACAACCCGATCGGGGTCAAGGTCGGCCCGAGCATGAACCCTGAAGAACTGATCCGCCTGATCGACACCCTCAACCCGAGTAACGACCCCGGCCGCCTCAACCTGATCGTGCGCATGGGCGCCGGCAAGGTGGGCGAGCACCTGCCGGGGCTGATCCGCACCGTCGAGCGCGAGGGGCGCAAGGTACTGTGGAGCTCGGACCCGATGCACGGCAACACCATCAAGGCCAGCAGCGGCTACAAGACGCGCGATTTTGCGCAGATCCTCGATGAAGTGAAGCAGTTCTTCCAGGTGCACCAGGCCGAGGGCAGCCATGCCGGCGGCATCCATATCGAGATGACCGGGCAGAACGTTACCGAATGCATCGGCGGCGCGCGACCGATTACCGAAGATGCGTTGTCAGACCGCTACCACACCCACTGCGACCCACGCATGAACGCCGACCAGTCACTGGAACTGGCCTTCCTGATTGCCGAAACACTCAAGCAGGTGCGACGCTGAGCAAACCCTGACGCAACGGGCTGCCTTCGCAACGCGGGCAGCTCATGCGCGGGCACTGGCAGGCCTGCAGGTAGGTCGGTTACGGCAACTTGCCCGCGCTCTCCACGGAGGCTTCAGGCTCCACTTCATCGTCGCGCAGGTCCTCGAAGTCGGTCTTCAGCCCCTCCTCCATGGCATCCAGCTCCACCAGCAGGCTGCGGAAGCTGGTCTCCTCCTTCGGCTCGGCACCCTCCTCTGCGTCATCCAGGCTGGCATCGGCCAATGCCTGCAAGTGCGCCGGCACCGGGGCATCGTCCGGGTCGAGCAACGGCTCAGGTTCGGGTTCCATTTCGCGCAGCTCGGCCAACGCCGGGAGCTCGTCGAGGCTCTTGAGATTGAAGTGGTCGAGAAACGCCCGGGTGGTGGCGAACATCGCTGGCCGCCCGGGCACCTCGCGGTAGCCGACCACACGTATCCACTCACGCTCGATGAGGGTCTTGATGATATTGCTGTTGACCGCCACCCCCCGCACATCCTCGATCTCGCCACGGGTAATCGGTTGCCGGTAGGCGATCAACGCCATGGTCTCGAGCAGCGCACGGGAATAGCGCTGCGGGCGTTCTTCCCACAGGCGGCCTACCCACGGGGCATAGTTTTCGCGTATCTGCAGCCGGTAGCCGCTGGCGACTTCCTTGAGTTCGAAGGCACGGCCGGCGCAGGACTTGCCGAGCACTTCCAGGGCCTTCTTGAAAACTTTCGGCTCGGGGCGCTCGGCCTCCTCGAACAACTCGTACAGGCGTTCGAGGGATTGCGGTTTGCCCGAGGCCAGCAGAAAGGCTTCGATCAGCGACGCCAGGTCGCGGGGTTCATTCAGATTCATCAAATTCTTCGACAGGCTCGGCACGCACCCGGACATGGATCGCGGCGAAAGGCTCATTCTGCACCAGTTCGATCAGCGACTCTTTGACCAGCTCCAGAATCGCCATGAACGTCACCACCACACCCAACTTGCCCTCCTCGGCCGCGAACAGCTCGACGAAGGGCACAAAACCACCGCCCTTGAGGCGCTCCAGCACTTCGCTCATGCGCTCGCGGGTGGACAACGTCTCGCGGGTGATCTGGTGGCTTTCGAACAGGTCGTTGCGGCGCATGACCTCGGCCATGGACACCAGCAGCTCTTCCAGGCTGACCTGGGGCAGCAGCTTGCGCACCTTGGCCTGGGGCGCTTCCAGGCGTGGCACGACCACATCGCGGCCGACCCGTGGCAGTTCGTCGATGCCCTCGGCGGCGGCCTTGAAGCGTTCGTACTCCTGCAAGCGGCGGATCAGTTCGGCACGTGGGTCGCCTTCTTCTTCCTCGATTTCGGCAGAGCGCGGCAACAGCATGCGCGACTTGATCTCGGCGAGCATGGCGGCCATCACCAGGTACTCGGCGGCCAGCTCCAGGCGCACGCTTTTCATCAACTCCACATAGCCCATGTACTGGCGGGTAATCTCCGCCACCGGGATGTCGAGGATGTCGATGTTCTGCTTGCGGATCAGGTACAGCAACAGGTCGAGCGGGCCCTCGAACGCTTCGAGGATGACTTCCAGCGCGTCCGGCGGAATGTACAGGTCCACCGGCATTTCGGTCAGGGCTTCGCCGTAGACCAGGGCCAACTGCAACTGTTGCGGCAATTCAGCATCGATGCTCGGTGCCTCAGGGGCATCCACCTGGCTCACGCGCCGACCAGAAACGGTGAAGGGTCGCCGCAGCCTTCGCGGACCAGTACAGGTTCATCGCCGGTCAGGTCGATGATGGTGGACGCCTTGAGGTCGCCGAAGCCGCCATCGATGATCAGGTCGACATGGTGCTCCAGGCGCTGACGGATCTCGTACGGGTCGGTCATGGGTTCTTCGTCGCCCGGCAAGATCAAACTCACACTCATCAACGGCTCGCCCAGCTCTTCGAGCAGCGCCAGCACGATCGGGTTGGAGGGCACGCGCAGGCCGATGGTACGGCGCTTTTCATGCAGAAGCAGCCGCGGCACCTCACGGGTGCCGTTGAGGATGAAGGTGTACGGGCCCGGCACATGGGCCTTGAGCAGGCGGAACGTGCCGGTATCGACCTTGGCGTACAGCCCCAGCTGCGACATGTCGCAGCACATCAGGGTGAAATTGTGGGTCTTGTCCAGGCCGCGCAGGCGGCGCACCCGTTCGATGGCCGCCTTGTCACCGATCTGGCAGCCCAGCGCGTAGGCCGAGTCGGTGGGGTACACCACGACGCCGCCCTTGCGAATGATTTCAACGGCCTGTTGGATCAGGCGCGCTTGCGGGTTTTCCGCATGAATCTGGAAAAATTGGCTCACGAAGTCTTCCTGTTCATATCGCCATAGGCTGTTCATGGCTGAATCGGCGCCACAGAGGTGGCAGATCCTCAGGCAATGGCCGGTAGGCACCGATCTCGCCCCAGGTGCCGGGGCCGTGGAAATCGCTGCCAGCGCTTGCCAGCAGGCCGAACTCACGGGTGAGGATGGACATCGTGCCCACCTGCTCTGCCGGCATCATCCCGTTGACCACTTCAAGCGCCTGCCCGCCTGCCTCAATATAGTTGGCAATCAGCCGTCTGCGCTTGCTGCGGGTCAGATCGTAATGCATCGGATGGGCCAGGCTCACCCAGGCTTTGGACCGCCGAAGCGTGGCGACGGTTTCCTCCAGGGTCGGCCAGTGCAGTTTGACGTCACCGAGCTTGCCGGCACCCAGCCACTTGCGGAAGGCTTCACCACGGTCCTTGACGTGGCCGGCGCGCACCAGGTATTCGGCAAAATGCGGGCGCGCCGGGGCGTTACCGCTGTCGCCAAGTTCCTGTTGCACGGCGCGGGCGCCGTCGAGGGTGCCGGGCATGCCTTTGGCGGCCAGCCGTTTGTCGATTTCCTCGGCGCGCAACCAGCGGCCACGGTGCAGCGACTCGATCGCTTCGAGCAGCGGCGGTGCATCCAGCGGGAAGTCGTAACCCAACACATGGATGGTCGCGCCACCCCAGGTGCACGACAGTTCCACCCCGCTGACCCAGCGCATGCCGCGCTCGGCGCAGGCCTGGCGGGCCTCGGCCAAGCCTTCGAGGGTGTCATGGTCGGTCAGTGCCAAGGTCTGCACCCCGTGCTCATGGGCCCGGGTGACAAGGGCCGTGGGCGACAGGGCGCCGTCGGAGGCCGTGCTGTGACAGTGCAGATCAACATTCATGGAGGAGCGCTACCGCTGTAATCGATGTTTGTTATTATGCCGTCACATCCCGTTTTCTGGCTGCCATTGTGAAACAATTCATCGATTTCATCCCGCTGCTGCTGTTCTTCATCACCTACAAGCTCGACCCGCGCCCGGTGGAAGTGGCTGGCCACAGCTTCGAATTCGGCGGCATCTACAGCGCCACGGCAATGCTCATCATCAGTTCGCTGGTGGTGTATGGCGCGCTGTTCCTGCGCCAGCGCAAGCTGGAGAAAGGCCAGTGGCTGACCCTGATCGCCTGCCTGGTGTTCGGCGGCCTGACCCTGACCTTCCACAGCGAAACCTTCCTCAAATGGAAAGCACCCGTGGTGAACTGGCTGTTCGCCCTGGGCTTTGCCGGCAGCCACTTCATTGGCGACCGGGTGCTTATCAAACGCATCATGGGCCACGCCCTGACCCTGCCCGATGCCATCTGGACCCGCCTGAACGTGGCCTGGATCGCGTTCTTCCTGTTCTGCGGCGCGGCCAACCTGTTCGTTGCGTTCACCTTCCAGGCGTTCTGGGTCGACTTCAAAGTGTTCGGCAGCCTGGGCATGACCGTGCTCTTCCTCGTGGCGCAGGGCGTGTACCTGTCGCGTCACCTGCACGACGACCCTTCCACCACCAAGACCAAGGATTGACATGCTTTACGCCATCATTGCCAGCGACGTCGCGAATTCCCTGGAAAACCGCCTGGCCGCACGCCCGGCACACATCGAGCGCCTGCAGCAACTCAAGGCCGAAGGCCGTGTGGTGCTGGCCGGGCCGCACCCGGCCATCGACAGCAACGACCCAGGCGCTGCCGGTTTCAGCGGCAGCCTGATCGTCGCCGAGTTCGATTCGCTGGCCGCTGCCCAGGCCTGGGCCGACGCCGACCCGTACATTGCGGCGGGCGTGTACGACAAGGTGATCGTCAAGCCATTCAAGCAAGTTCTGCCCTGATCGATAAATTCTCGGCGTCTGCGGTATCTTTGCCACTGGCGAGCGCGTCAGACGCCGTCGATTTGAATTGAGTGAGTCATGAGCGAGCTGTTACTGATTGATGATGACCAGGAACTCTGCGAGCTGCTCGGCAGCTGGCTGACCCAGGAAGGTTTCGTTGTACGTGCCTGCCACGATGGCCAGAGCGCGCGCAAGGCGTTGGCCGAACAAGCGCCAGCGGCCGTGGTGCTCGACGTGATGCTGCCCGATGGCAGCGGCCTCGAGCTGCTCAAGCAGTTGCGCAGCGACCATGCCGAATTGCCGGTGCTGATGCTGTCGGCCCGCGGCGAGCCGCTAGACCGCATTCTGGGCCTGGAACTGGGCGCCGACGATTACCTGGCCAAGCCCTGCGACCCGCGCGAACTCACCGCCCGCCTGCGCGCCGTACTGCGCCGCAGCCACCCGACTGCCACCACCACACAAGTCGAGATCGGCGACCTGGCCTTCAGCCCGGTGCGCGGCGTGGTCAGCATCGATGGCCGCGAGATGAGCCTGACCCTCTCGGAAAGCCGCATCCTCGAAGCGCTGCTGCGCCAGCCGGGCGAGCCGCTGGACAAACAGGAACTGGCGCAAATCGGCTTGGGCCGCAAGCTGACCCTTTACGACCGCAGCCTGGACATGCACGTCAGCAACCTGCGCAAGAAGGTCGGCCCGCACGCCGATGGCCGCCCGCGCATCGTTGCGCTGCGCAGCCGCGGTTATTACTACAGCCTGTAAGGTTGACGGGGCCGCACTACGCCGCTTTTTCAGCCCATGGAGTACTTGTGGGGGCTGGCTTGTCGTGGCGACGAACCGCGGCGATGGCGCGCGGTGCGGCCCTGGCCATCTTTACCGAGCCTTTACCCTCCGCTGACTGCGCTTGACCTTGATCTCCCTAGACTGAGCTCATCCGGTAACCACCGGCCCATGACAGGAGAGACACCATGCGCAAGACCCTAATCGCCCTGATGTTCGCCGCTGCTCTGCCGACCGTGGCCATGGCCATGCCAGAAGGCGGCCCGCGTCACGACGGCCCGCATCATCGCGGTGACGCGCCTTTCGCCCAACTGGACCTGAGCCGCGATCAGCGCCAACAGATCGGCAAGCTGATGGGCGACCAGATGAAAAACCGCCGCGACATCACCGAACGCTACCTGGCCAAACTGCCAGCCGCCGACCAGAAGGCCATGAAGGACGAGCTCAAGGCCAGCCACGACAAGACCGACAGCCAGGTGCGCGCACTGCTCAAGCCCGAGCAGCAGAAGAAGTTCGACGAACTGCAGAAAGCGCGTGAAGCGCGCAAGGCTGAATGGAAGGAATTCCAGGCCTGGAAAGCTGAAAAAGCCGGCAAGGCCCAGTAAGCTGTCCCCCCAACGCCCGGCCCGCCCACAAGCGGGCCGGGCTTTTCCCGTTTACAGGAGGTGCTCTTGCGTTCTCTGTTCTGGCGCATCCTGGCCAGCTTCTGGCTGGCTATCACCCTGGTCGCAGGCCTGTCGATCCTGCTGGGCCACATGCTCAACCAGGACGCCTGGATTCTCAGCCGCCACCCAGGCCTCAACACCCTGGCCAGCCACTGGGCCAAGCACTATGAGCAGGAAGGCCTGGAGTCGGCGCAGCAGTTCCTCGAACGCCGCAAGCAGCGCTTCAAGATCGACGTGCAGGTGCTCGACGAAAGCGGCGATGCCGTGGTGCCCGGCACCTTCCCGCGCCGCGCCGCCGCCTTCGAGGCGCGCCAGCACAATGACGAACGCCGCCTGCCGTGGCGCCGCCTGACCGAGGAGTACACCAGCCCCGACAGCGGCGAAACCTACCTGTTGATCTACCGTATACCGCACCCTGAACTGGACGCCTGGCACCGCGAGAGCCTGCTCTGGCCGCTGAGTGCGTTAGGCATTGCCTTGGTGGTACTCACCCTGTTCAGCCTGCTGGTGACCCTGTCCATTACCCGCCCGCTCAGCCGCCTGCGCGGTGCGGTGCACGACCTTGGCCAGGCCAGCTACCAGCAGAACAGCCTGGCCCGGCTGGCCGCCCGGCGTGACGAGTTCGGCGTGCTGGCCAAGGACTTCAACAAGATGGGCGCCCGCCTGCAGAGCCTGATCGGCAGCCAACGGCAGTTGCTGCGCGACGTGTCCCACGAACTGCGCTCCCCGCTGGCGCGCCTGCGTATCGCCCTGGCCCTGGCCGAACGCGCCGAAGCCGAGCAGCGCCAGGCCCTGTGGCCGCGCCTGACCCGCGAATGCGACCGCCTGGAAGACCTGATCAGCGAAATCCTCACCCTGGCCCGGGTCGATGCCGAGCAGCCCCATGCCGAACCTGTCGACCTCAACGCCCTGCTGGGCAGCGTGCGCAAAGACGCCCAGCTCAGCGCGCCGGAGCAGGAGGTACGCCTGGAGGCGCAACCGGGCCTGACCCTGCAAGGCTGGCCGACGCTGATCGAACGCGCGGTGGATAACCTGCTGCGCAATGCCCTGCGCTTCAACCCCGCGGGGCAGCCGATCGAGGTGCGTGCCGAGCGTGAGCAGGAACGGATCATCGTAAGCGTGCGTGACCATGGGCCAGGCGTGTCAGCCGAGTACCTGGCGCAACTCGGCGAGCCGTTCTTCCGGGCGCCGGGGCAGGATGCGGCGGGGCATGGCCTGGGCCTGGCAATTGCGCGCAAGGCGGCCGAGCGGCATGGCGGCAGCCTGGTGCTGGGGAATCACCCGCAGGGTGGGTTTGTGGCTCGATTGGAATTGCCACTGGTAGTGGAGATTGGCAGCTGAATTCGAAGGGGGCTGCGGTGCAGCCCAATCGCCGCGGTTCGTCGCCACGACAAGCCGGCTCCCACAGAATCACCACAGGTTTCAGCATTGCGCTACACCTGTGGGAGCCGGCTTGCCGGCGATTGGGCCGCACAGCGGCCCTTGCGTTACTCGCCCCAGACGCTAACGAACTCGGCAGTCTCCAGCACCGGCGCCGTGCGCGGCTCGTTCACCGGTGTGCCGACATACAGGTAACCGATCAACTCCTCGTTCTCGCCCAGCCCCAGCCCCTTGTGCACATGCGCATCGAACGCCATGTCCCCAGTCCGCCACACCGCGCCAATCCCCTGGGCATGCGCCGCAATCAGAATGCCATGCGCTGCACACCCGGCCGCCAGGCGCTGCTCCGACTTGGGTACCTTGAAGTGGTCCTGCAGCTTGGCAATCACCACGATCAGCAGCGGTGCACGCAGCGGCATGGCGCGGGCCTTGTCCAGTGCAGCCTGGCTGGCATCGCCCTTGTGCTGCACCGCTTCGGCAAACAGCTCACCAAGCTTTTCGCGACCCTGGCCTTCTATGGTCAGGAAGCGCCATGGCCGCAGCTGGCCGTGGTCCGGCGCGCGCAGCGCTGCCTGGAACAACGCCTCGCGCTGGGCCTCGTTGGGCGCAGGTTCGGTCAGGCGTGGCACGGAAACACGGTTGAGCAATGCGTCGAGAGCCTCCATCGGCTACCCTCCTGGCAGGTGAATGTGCGGCCATTCTAGCGTTTACATCACCAGACCCATAGGTAGAATGGCGCCCTTCGTTCAGAGTCAGAGCAGATCACATGGCGTTGCCGACCTTACGGATCATTGGTTTCATCATCGGCATCTTCCTGATCACCCTGGCGGTGAGCATGGTCGTGCCCATGGCGACCCTGGTGATCTTCGAACGCACAGGCGACATGCCGTCGTTCCTCTGGGCCAGCCTGATCACCTTCGTCGCCGGCCTGCTGATGGTGGTCCAGGGCCGCCCCGAGCATGTGCACCTGCGCCCGCGCGACATGTATTTGCTGACCGTCAGCAGCTGGCTGGTGGTGTGCGTGTTCGCCGCCCTGCCCTTCCTGCTCACCCAGCACATCAGCTACACCGACGCCTTCTTCGAAAGCATGTCCGGCATCACCGCCACCGGCGCCACGGTGCTCAGCGGGCTGGACAACATGTCACCCGGCATCCTGATGTGGCGCTCGATGCTGCACTGGCTCGGCGGTATCGGCTTCATCGCCATGGCGGTGGCGATTCTGCCGCTGCTGCGCATCGGTGGCATGCGCCTGTTCCAGACAGAATCATCGGACCGTTCGGAAAAGGTCATGCCCCGCTCGCACATGGTCGCCAAGTCGATCGTCGGCGTGTACGTCGGTTTTTCGGTACTCGGCGCACTGGCCTTCTGGTGGGCCGGCATGAGTCCGTTCGATGCCATCAACCACGCCATGTCGGCGATTTCCACCGGGGGTTTCTCGACCTCTGACCAGTCGCTGGCGAAATGGGACATCCCGGCCGTGCACTGGGTCGCCGTGGTGGTGATGATCCTCGGCAGCCTGCCGTTCACCTTGTACGTGGCCACTATGCGCGGCAACCGCAAGGCGCTGATCCGCGACCAGCAGGTGCAGGGGCTGCTCGGCATGCTGGTGGTCACCTGGCTGGTGCTGGGCACCTGGTACTGGGCCACCACCAACCTGCACTGGCTGGATGCCTTGCGCCACGTGGCGCTGAACGTGACCTCGGTGGTCACCACCACGGGCTTTGCCCTGGGCGATTACAGCCTGTGGGGTAACTTCTCGCTGATGCTGTTCTTCTACCTGGGCTTCGTCGGTGGCTGTTCCGGTTCCACCGCCGGTGGCATCAAGATCTTCCGCTTCCAGGTGGCCTATATCCTGCTCAAGGCCAGCCTCAACCAGCTGATTCACCCACGCGCGGTGATCAAGCAGAAGTACAACGGCCACCGCCTGGACGAAGAGATCGTGCGCTCGATCCTGACCTTCTCGTTCTTCTTTGCCATCACCATCTGTGTGATGGCCTTGCTGCTGTCGCTGCTGGGCGTGGACTGGATGACCGCACTGACCGGCGCCGCCGGCACCGTCTCGGGCGTCGGCCCGGGCCTGGGCGAAGTGATCGGCCCTTCAGGCAACTACGCCACGCTGCCGGACGCTGCCAAATGGATTCTCGCCGGCGGCATGCTGCTCGGCCGCCTGGAGATCATCACGGTGCTGGTGTTGTGCATGCCGGCGTTCTGGCGTCACTAGCCTCTTCGGGGCCCGTGCCCATACGGGCACGGTATTCGCTGGGCGTCACGTCAAACCAGCGGCGGAAGGCACGGTAGAAGTTGCTCGGGTCGGCGAAGCCCAGCAAATAGGCGGTTTCGAGCAGGGTCATGCCGGGCTGGGCCAAATACTGTTCGGCCAGCTCGCGCCGCGTATCGTCGAGCAGCGCCTGAAAGCTGGTGCCCTCTTCCTGCAGGCGGCGCTGCAGGGTGCGCTGGGACAGGTGCAGCGCCTGGGCCAGGGTTTCCCTTTTGGGCTCGCCCTGGGGCAGGATGCGGCACAGCACCTGGCGCACGCGGTGGGTCACCCGGCTTTCCGAGAAGCGCGCCAGGTATTCCCCGGCAAAACGGTCGTGCAGGATGGCCATGGCCTCGTTGGCGGTCGGCAGCGGCGCCTCCATGTCGGCGCGCTCGAACACCAGTGCATCGTGCGGCGCATCGAACACCAGCGGTGAATGAAATGCCACTTTGTAGGGTTCGACGTTTTTTGGTTGCGGCCCCTGCACCAGCACCCGTCTTGGCTGGATGGCCCGCCCGCTGAGCCACTTGCACAGCGCCAGCGCACAGGCCAGCGAGGCTTCGGCGCTGTGCCGGGTGGGTGGCAGGTGGTCGCCGTGCACGGTGAGGATCAGCGAATAGCCTTCAGGGCCCAGGCGGAAACTCAGGTCGGAGCTTTCGGCAATGATGCGCTGATAACGCACCAGGCGCTCGAAGCCTTCCGCCAGGGTGCGGCTGGACATCAGTGCATAGCCCACCACATGGAAGGACGCCGGCCGCACCACCCGCGCCATGTTGAGGCCGATGGCTTCGTTGCCCGACAGCTCCACGGCCAGTTGCCAGAGGCGGGTCATGGCGTCTTGAGGGAAGCGCGCGTCCGGGTCGTCGAGGGCGGCGAAATCCAGGCCGAGTTGTTTGAACATGGCCGGGCAATCCAGCCCCTCCAGCTCGAGCGCCTTCACAATCCCTGATGCCCAGCTGGCTGACGTGGTTCTCTCACTCATGGCAAGCTTCTTATGCTGACCGCTTCATGCGGTGAACTCGAAGGATACTCAATTGGCGCCCATTGTCACTGGCCGGCCCCGCCAATGACTCTAGACTCGATTCAGGCTCCACGCCGTGTATCCTGTCAAAAAGTGTTAATCCCGGAGCACTGCTCATGAACAGCACAGCGCAGTTTCGCAGTTTTGCCGAGTTCTACCCCTACTACCTCGGGGAGCACAGCAACCCTACCTGCCGGCGCCTGCACTTTGTCGGCACCAGCCTGGTCATCGCCCTGCTGGCGTACACCATCGGCAGTGGCAAATGGTTGCTGCTGTTGGCGGTCCCGGTGTTCGGCTACGGCTTCGCCTGGGTCGGGCATTTCTTTTTCGAGAAGAACCGGCCGGCGACCTTCAAGCATCCGCTGTACAGCCTGATCGGCGATTTCGCCATGTTCCGCGACATCCTGCTGGGAAGGATCAGCCTGTAGGCGCACGAGGCAGGTTCGCGCAGCACATCGGCGGCGCCGTCGACGGCAACGATGTGACCGGTGATGGCCTGCCATTAATGCGGCACAATGGTGCCCTGCCCTGCGAGGACGCACCATGGCCGCCGGCCCGATACTTTCGCTGCGCCACTACCGCGAAGACCTGATAGCCCATAGCCACGAACACCCACAGCTGGTGTTCGGCTTGCGCGGGCGCCTGGATTTCGAGGTGCAGGGGCACGGTGCGCGCATCGACCGCCAAGGCCTCATGGTGGTGCCCGCGGGGGCGCATCACACCTGCGGCAGTGATGCCGGCAGCCATTGCCTGGTGCTCGATGTACCGAGCCAGCACTGGCTGCATGAACAACTGGGCGAGCATGCCGACGCCAGCCAACGCCTGCTGGACCGCCCGGCCGCCGTGGGCCTGGACAATCGCCAGCAGCAGTTGGTGGACTGGCTGGCGGCAAGCCCGATGGACGACCCGCTGATTGCCCGGCAGGGTGCAGTGCTGCTGCTGGCCAGCCTCAACCCGACGGCGTCGGCCATCGTCACACCCAGCCATCGCCTGCCCTATGCGGCGTTCGACAGCCATATCGAGGAGCATGCGGCGTATCCGCTGCAGGTTGCCGACCTGGCGCGGATTGCCGGGCTGTCGGTTGCGCGGTTGCATGCGCGGTTTACCGCTGAATGCGCGATGACGCCGATGGACTACGTCCGCCAGCGACGTTTGCTCATGGCGCGGCGGTTGCTAACCCAGACGTTGTTGCCCATGGGTGAAATTGCGGCACAGGTCGGTTATGCCTCGCAGAGTGCGTTTTCGGCGGCGATGCTGCGGGCGTTCGGGTGTACGCCGGGGGCGCTGCGGCGAGAGTCTGGCGATAAGGCACGCTAGGGTGGCGACAGACTGTGTATGTCTGGGGCTTTACACTGGCTGTGCTGGCCTCATCGCGGGTAAACCCGCTCTTACACAGATCCAAGGACCACCATGAACCACCGCACTGCCCTGGGCGCCCTGCATATCGGCGCGCTATTCTTCGGCCTGACCGGCGTCTTCGGCAAACTGGCCGCCAGCGCCAGCCCGGCCATCATCGTCTTTGGCCGCGCCGCCTTCGCGGTGCTCGCCTTGGCCCTCTTCGCCAGCCTGGCCGGCCCGGGCTGGCAGCGCCTCAGCGGCCCGGACGTGCGCCGCCTGTTGCTCGGCGGCGTGCTGCTGGCCGGGCACTGGGTCAGCTTCTTCGTCGCGGTGAAAGTTGGCGGTGTGGCCATCGCCACCTTGGGCTTTGCCAGCTTTCCGGCCTTTACCGTGATCCTCGAAGGGCTGCTGTTCCGCGAACGCATCCGCCGCAACGAAGCCATCCTGGTCGTGCTGGTGAGCATCGGCCTGGTACTGGTGGCGCCTTCCTTCGACCTGGCCAGCGAAGCCACCGGCGGCCTGCTCTGGGCACTGCTTTCGGGCCTGCTGTTCTCGTTACTGTCGCTGACCAACCGCGCAGGTTCGGGCCGTTTGCCCGCCGTGCAGGCCGCCCTATGGCAAAACCTGGTGGTCGGCCTGTGCCTGCTGCCGGTGGCCGCGCCGGGCTTGAGCGCAGTAGCGCCGATGGACTGGCTATGGATCGGGCTGCTCGGGGTGTTCTGCACCGGCGTTGCCCATAGCCTGTTCGTCGCCAGCCTGGCGGTGATCAAGGCGCGCACCGCCGCAGTCGTATTCGGCATGGAGCCGATCTATGGCATTGCCGTGGCCTGGGCGGTGTTCGCCGAAACGCCGACCCTGCGCATGCTGCTGGGCGGTGCGTTGATCATCTTCGCCATCGTCTTGTCCAGCCGCCTGGCGGCCGAGCAGCCACCCAAGCGACCGGCAGTCGCCGAGGGGGCCTGATCAGCGGTCGTTGTGGCCCAGGTCGCGCTGCGGGTCGATCTGGTCACGCACCCGCTGCTTGAGCACCTTGGCCTCGGGGAAACCACCGTCGGCCTTGCGCTCCCAGATTTGCTCGCCGTTGCAGGTAATGCGAAAGATGCCGCCGGTGCCCGGCTGTAGCGCCACCTGGGCCAAATCGTCGGAGAACGTACTGAGCAGTTCCTGAGCCAGCCAGGCGGCGCGCAGCAGCCACTGGCACTGGGTGCAATATGTGATGACTATTTCCGGCTTGTTGTCTGCCATGCTGAGCGATCTCCAGGTAAGTGGCCGCTTATACTAGCGGTCTTTCGCCCTCGGTTTGAGACTCACGATGCGCCGCCTGCTGTTCTGCCTTTTGCTGACGCTCACCTCCCTCTCCGTGCTCGCCGCCGAGCAAACCCGGCCCAAGGTCGGCCTGGTGCTCTCTGGCGGCGCCGCCCGTGGCCTGGCCCACATCGGCGTGCTCAAGGCCCTGGAGGAACAGGGCGTGCGCATCGATGCCATCGCCGGCACCAGCATGGGTGCGGTGGTGGGCGGGTTGTATGCGTCCGGCTACAGCGTCGAGGAGCTGGAGCACCTCGCCACCACCCTCGACTGGCAGCAGGCGCTTTCCGACGCGCCGCCGCGCAAGGACGTGCCGTTCAGGCGCAAGCAGGATGACCGCGACTTTCTGGTGAAACAGAAACTGAGCTTTCGCGACGACGGCAGCCTTGGCCTGCCATTGGGCGTAATCCAGGGCCAGAACCTGGCACTGCTGCTGGAAAGCAAACTGGCCCACACCGCCGACACCCGCGACTTCGACAAGCTGCCGATCCCGTTCCGCGCCGTGGCCACCGACATCGCCAGTGGCGAAAAAGTGGTGTTCAGCCGCGGCCACCTGCCCCAGGTGATCCGCGCCAGCATGTCGATCCCTGCGGTGTTCGCCCCAGTCGAACTGGACGGCCGGCTGCTGGTGGATGGCGGCATGGTCGACAACATCCCCGTGGACGTGGCCCGGGAGATGGGCGTTGACCTGGCCATCGTGGTCGACATCGGCACCCCGCTGCGCGACCGCAAGCAACTGGCCACGGTGGTCGACGTGCTGAACCAGTCGATCACCCTGATGACCCGGCGCAACTCCGAAGAACAGCTGGCCAGTCTGCACCGCGACGACATCCTGATCCAGCCTCAGCTGGCCGCCTACGGCGTCACCGATTTCGGCCGCGCCCGCGACATGATCGACGCCGGCTACCGCGCCGCGCGCCTGCTCGACCCGCGCCTGGCCGCATTGCGCCAACCCGAAGGCGATGCCGAACTGGCCGTGGCACGCTCCCCGCACCAGCGCACGCCGGTCATCACTGCAATCAGGGTGGAGAATGATTCCAAGGTCAGCGACGACGTGATCCGCTACTACATCCGCCAGCCGATCGGCGAACCGCTGGAGCTCGACCGCCTGCAGACCGACATGGGCACGCTGTATGGCCTGGACTACTTCGACCGCGTGCAGTACCGCGTGGTGCACAAAGGCGACGACAACACCCTGGTGATCAACGCCCGTGGCAAGCGCGGCGGTACCGACTACCTGCGCCTGGGCCTGAACCTGTCGGACGACCTGCGCGGTGACAGCGCTTTCAACCTGGGCGCCAGCTACCGCGTCAATGGCATCAACAAGCTGGGCGCTGAGTGGCTGACACGCGCGCAGATCGGCGACCAGCAAGAGCTTTACAGCGAGTTCTACCAGCCTTTGGACGTGGGCTCGCGCTACTTCATCGCGCCCTACCTGGACATCGGTTCACAGAACATCGAGGCGACGCTGGACAACGACCCCGTTGCCGAATACCGCCTGGAGCGCTATGGCTTCGGCGTCAACGTCGGCCGCCAGATCGGCACCTATGGCGAAGTGCGCCTGGGCGCGGGCAAGGCGTGGGGCGAAGCCGAGGTGCGCATCGGCGATCAGGACTTGCCCAAGGTGAGTTTCAACGAAGGGTTTTACGAGCTGAAGTACTCGTTCGACACCCTCGACAACGTGTACTTCCCGCACAGTGGTGAAGACATCGGCCTGACCCTGCGCAAGTACGACAAATCGCTCGACTCGGACGCCAACTACCGGCAGTGGCTGCTCAACCTGGACAAGGCGATCAGCAGCGGGCCGAATACCTGGGTGTTCGGCGGGCGCTACGGGCGCACGCTGGATCAGACCGAGGTGGTCACGTCGAGCTTCGTGATGGGCGGTGCGCGGGAGCTTTCGGGCTTCCGTCAGGACTCGGTGTCTGGGCAAAACGTGAGCCTGCTGCGTATGGTCTATTACCGGCGCCTGACACCGCGGGGCTACCTGCCGTTGGACCTGCCGTTGTATGTCGGTGGTTCGCTCGAGCGCGGGCGGGCATGGAACAACGACAATGAATTCGACAGCGGGTACATCAATGCGGCGAGCGTGTTCCTGGGGCTGGACACGCCGTTGGGGCCGCTGAACCTGACGTATGGGGCCAACAGTGCGCATGAGCAGGCGGTGTACCTGAACCTGGGGCATACGTTCTGAACCGCAGGGGCCGCTTTGCGCCCCATTCGCGGGGCAAGCCCGTTCCCACAGGTTCAGCGCTGTCCTTGTGGGAGCGGGCTTGCCCCGCGAATGGGCGCGTGAGTTTTAGGATTTTTCGAGGTTGGCCAGAATCTTTGCATGCACCCGCATGCACACCTCAAGATCCGCTTCATCCACCCCGGTGAACAACTCCAGGCGCAGCGCGTTGGCGATGGTTTCGATCTGCTCGATCAAGGGCTTGGCTGGCGGGCACAGCTGTATCTTCTTCGCCCGCCGATCCTCCAGCACCGCCTGGCGCCGCACCAGGCCCTGGGCCTCCAGGCTGTCAAGCAGCCGCGCCAACGTGGGGCCTTCAACGCCAACACTCTGGGCAAGTTCGCGCTGGGTGGGCGCTTCCTCAAAGCGCGCCAGATGCAGCAACACCAGCCAGCGCGCCTGGGACAGGTTGAGCCCGGCCAGGCGGCGATCCAACTCGGCGCGCCAGCCGCGGGACATCTGTGCCAGCTGCATGCCGAAGCGGTGTTGATTGTCGGTCAGGGGCATAAGCAACTCATTGACTAGAACTAATTGTTAGTCAGCTAACCATGCCCCGGGCCATCAGGCAAGGCTGCCCTGCTCGCAAATGTCCGATAATCGTCAAAAAGGATGACAACGATCAGTGGATGTCCGAAATGTCCCCGATCAGAGCTCGAACTCTGCCGCCAACGCCGCGCGGATGCAGTAGAGCACGCCCTCGGGAACCCGCGCACCGAACAGCGGCGCAATGGCCGAGACCGGCGGCAGCTCCCCTTCGCCGTCAAGGAAGGCATCCTGCACTTCCATCATCAGCTCTTCGGGCAGGTCCAAGGCCTGGTCCAGGCTCAGTTCCTGGCGGCCAATGGCCTCGGCCAGCAGACTGTAGACGTTCTTCTCAGTGCAATTGAGCTGGCCGGCAATCTGCATCGGAGTCATGCCGGCGCGGGCCAGGCTGACCAGCTCGTGGCGCAGGTCGAGCACCACCTTGGGCGCCTCCTCGGTGCCGCCAGCGCCGTTGAGCACCTCGAGGAAGGCCTGGCCGTAGCGCTCCAGCTTGCGTGCACCCACACCACTGACCTCGGCCATGTCGCTCAGGCTGGTCGGCTGGCTGCGCAGCATTTCCAGCAAGGTCGAGTCGGGGAAGATGACGTAAGGCGGCACGCTGTGCTCTTCGGCCAGTTTGCGCCGTAGGGTACGCAACGCCTCCCACAGCTCGCGCTCCTCGGCACGTACCAGCTGGCTGGCCGGGCTGCCGCCGCCGGAAGACGACTTCGCCACAGTTTGCGGCTTGAGGTCGCGACGCAACTGCAAGGTCACTTCACCGCGCAGCAGTGGCCGACAGCTGTCGGACAAGCGCAGGCCGCCATAGCCCTCCAGGTCGATGTCCACCAGGCCACGCGCCACCAACTGGCGGAACAGCGAACGCCATTCCACCTCGGCCAGCGCCTTGCCGACGCCAAACACCGACAGCTTCTCGTGGCCGAAATTGCGCACTTTTTCGTTGTCCTTGCCCAGCAGCACGTCGACCAGGTGGCCGACCCCGTAGCGCTGCCCGGTGCGGAACACCGCCGACAAGGCCTGGCGTGCAGGCTCGGTGGCATCCCAGGTCTGGATCTGGTCGACACAGTTGTCGCAGTGCCCACACGGCTGTTCGAGCACTTCATCGAAATAGGCCAGCAACGCCTGGCGGCGGCAGCGCGTTTCTTCGCACAGTGCCAGCATGGCGTCGAGCTTGTGCTGCTCGACGCGCTTGTGGCGCTCATCCCCTTCGGAGTTCTGCAGCATCTGCTTGAGCATCACCATGTCCTGCAGGCCGTAGGCCATCCAGGCGTCGGACGGCAGGCCATCACGGCCGGCACGGCCGGTCTCCTGGTAATAGGCTTCCAGCGACTTGGGCAGGTCGAGGTGGGCAACGAAACGCACGTTCGGCTTGTCGATACCCATGCCGAAGGCGATGGTGGCGACCATGATCAGGCCTTCCTCGTTCAGGAAGCGGTGCTGGTTGGCGGAGCGCGTCTCGGCGGCCAGGCCGGCGTGGTACGGCAGCGCCGGGAAGCCTTGCTCGCAGAGGAAGGCCGCGGTTTCATCGACCTTCTTGCGCGACAGGCAGTAAACGATGCCGGCATTGCCGCGGCGCTCGCCGAGGAACGCCATCAGTTGCTTGCGCGGCGACTCCTTGGGCACGATGCGGTAGAAGATGTTCGGCCGGTCGAAGCTCGACAGGAAGCGCTCGGCACCTTGCAGGTGCAGGCGCTGGACGATTTCCTCGCGGGTACGCATGTCGGCGGTGGCGGTCAGGGCGATGCGCGGCACATGCGGGAACAGCTCGGCCAACTGGCCCAACTGCAGGTATTCCGGGCGGAAATCATGGCCCCATTGCGAAACGCAGTGTGCCTCGTCGATGGCGAACAGCGAAACGTCCAGCCCCTGCAGGAAGTCCAGCATGCGCGGCTGTACCAAGCGCTCCGGTGCCAGGTAGAGCATCTTCACTTCGCCGCGGCGCAAGCGCCCGGCCAGCTCGCGCTGCTGCTCCGCGCTCAGGGTGGAGTTCAGGGCTGCGGCCGCGACGCCGAGTTCATCCAGGGTGGCGACCTGGTCGTCCATCAGTGCGATCAACGGCGACACCACCACCGTCAGGCCCGGGCGCAACAGCCCCGGCACCTGGAAGCACAGCGACTTGCCGCCACCGGTTGGCATCAGCACCAGGGCATCGCCACCATTGGCCACGCATTCGATGATCGCTGCCTGGCGCCCACGGAAACTGTCGTAGCCGAAGATATCCTTGAGAACGCGCTGAGCCTGTTCGAGCATGTGCAACTCCGTAAATCGCCGTACCACCCTGCGCACAGGCTGGACGAAAAACCCGCTCCGCACACGCCAAATGCGTAAGCGGCTTTTGCCAGATGGCCGGAAAACCCCGCCCCTGGGTGAAAAATCGCGAAGTATACCGCAGTGCCATCCCTCGCAGGATGCCCCGGTGACAGACGTTCCCTTTGCCCCGCCATCGCCTCAAGGTGCTAGAATTCATTATCGTTTATTCCCCCAAGGTAGCCCTGTAATGTCCTTCGCCGAGCAACTCACCCGCCTGCAAGCCTTCCTCGACGCCGATGAGCTGCACGAAGAAGCGCTGGACTACGTCGCCGCCCACGGCTACCTGACCGCGCTGTCGATCAGCTCGGAAGACGTTCCTGAGCGTGAATGGATCGACGCGCTGTTCGCCGAAGAGCCCCATTACGCCAGCGATGCCCAACGCACCGAAATCGAAGCGACCCTGGTGGCACTCAAGGGCCATATCGCCCGCCAGCTGGCCAGCGATGAAGAATTCGACCTGCCATGCGAGCTGGACCTGACCGAAGAGCCGGACGATTCCGACCTGCGCGGCTGGTGCATCGGCTTCATGGAGGGCGTGTTCCTGCGCGAAGAGGCGTGGTTCGAGAACGCCGAAGAGGAAGTCAGCGAGATGCTGCTGCCGATCATGGTCGGTTCGGGCCTGTTCGACGAACAACCCGAGTTCGCCGATATCGCCAGCAATGCCAACCTGCAGGACGACATGATCGTGCAGATCCCGGAGGCGCTGAGCGCATTGTTCCTGCTGCTGCACGCCCCAGACGAGAAGCCGGCGCTGCTCAAGCCACGCCACCACTGAGTCGGCCGTGCGCTACCTGCTGCTGGCCATCGGCTGGCTCAGCGTCGCGCTGGGGGTGCTGGGGATCTTCCTGCCGGTATTGCCCACCACCCCTTTTCTGCTGCTGGCGGCCGCGTGCTTCGCCCGCAGCTCGCCCCGCTTTCATCACTGGCTGGTCAACCACCCCAGGCTGGGGCCGTGGATCCGCGACTACCTGAGCGGTGAAGGCATCCCGCTGAAGGGCAAGGTCTACGCCATCGGCCTGATGTGGGCGAGCATTGGCCTGTCGTGCTACCTGGTACCGCTGTTCTGGGCGCGGGCATTCATGCTGACCAGTGCGGTGCTGGTCAGCCTGTATATCCTGAAGCAGAAGACATTGCGCAAACCTGGGTGAGTTACCCATGTTGCCAACTGTTACTTACCTAATCACATTGATGAAAACCATTTAGAGCTACCCAGTCAATTACTGTGGTCGCCAGTACTGGCCTCATCGCGGGCAAGCCCGTTCAACGCAAGCCCCCGATACCTCACACCGTATCCACCTTCAACGAATGATCATCCAGCATCCCGTTGATGATGGTCGCCGTATCATGCCCCGCCGACACCACTCCCCCTGCCCCTGCCGACACCCCGTAATGCTGGGCCAGGTCCACGCCTGCCAGGTCGATGGTCTGTACCGGCGCGGCCCCCGCCACGCTGCTGACCTCGATGGTCGAGACCACATCGGCCCCGGTGCCGCTGACCTTGAAGTGCAGGTAGTCGTCCAGTGAGGTTGCCGTGCCGTGTTCACCCTGCAGCAGTTGCGACAGGTCGAGCTTGTCGCTCCCCGGGGTGAAATCGGTGACGGTGTCGTGGCCCGTGTCGCCCTTCTGCCAGACGAAGGTGTCGTTGCCGTTGCCGCCGGTCATGATGTCGTTGCCCGGCCCGCCGATCAGGGTGTCGTTGCCATCCCCACCCTTGAGCACATCGTTGCCCGCGCCGCCGTCGAGCACGTTGTCGGCACTGTTGCCAATGAGGGTATCGCCGTAGTCCGAGCCGACCAGGTTGTGGATGCCGTTCAAGGTCTCCACACCGGCACCACCGGTGTCCTGCGCCCCGTCATGGCTCAGGTCGATTGTCACCGCAGCCTTGGCCTGTGCGTAATTGGCAGTGTGGCCGTTGTGCTCATCGCCAGCAGGTGCAGGCGCCTCCAGCGAAGCAATGTCGAGCGGGCTGGAAAGGGCCGCAGCGGAGTGTTCACTGGCGCCATTGCTGTGCGGCGCCGCAGCCTGCGCATTGGTGTAGTCCAAGACCAGGCTCAGCTTGTAGCTTTCACCCGCCTTGCCCGCCCCCGTCGGGTCGCTTGCATGGATGCTGTACACCCCGTCATGGCTGGCCGTGAAGCTGTCCCCGGCGGCAATGGGCTGGTAGCTGCCACCGGCGTCTTTCCACTCAAGCGCCAAGTTGCCATCGTGCTGGTCATGGTTAAGCTGCAGGGTTTCACCTGTGCGCAGGCTGACGTTGATCACCTCTTCGGCATTGCCTGGCGCCGCAGCCGCGCCTGTGGCCCCGAGGTAGCCAAGCACCACCAACGCTGCCGTCATGCTGCTGGCATCGAGGGTGAACGCGCCGCGATCGACCACCCGCTGCTCCTGCGCCCTGCCATAACCGTCACCACATTCGGACATCGAGTTGTCGTGCACATTGATGGTAATGGTCGCGGTGCTCTCGTCGCCGTCGCCATCGCGGATGGTGTAGACGAACGTGTCGATGGCATCCCGCGGCGCCGCAACGTTCGGGTCGGAGTGGTACACCGCATTGCCCTGGGCATCCAGGGTGAGGTAGCCGAACTGGCCTGCCACATGGCTGCCGAGCTGGCCGATGGCCGAGGTGGACGTGTCATGGCCGGCGCGCACGCCCACCACGTAGCCGCAGTCGGCGGGCACATCGGCACCGATGGCGTCGTTGTACAGCACGTTGCCCCGCACCTCATCGCCTTTGCTGACACTCACGGTGTCGCAATGGGCCTGTGGTACGTCGTCGACGATGGTGATGTTGACCGTGCTGGTGGTCCAGTTACCGACCGTGTCCTCGACCCTGTAGGTGAAGGATTCGCTCACGGTATTGGCGCCATCGTTGGCGTGAGGTTGCGAATGGGCTGGCGAGGTCAGCGTGTAGGTGTAGGAACCGTCTGCGTTCAGATGGATCTGCCCGTACTGGCCGACGGCATTCCCGATCAAGGTGTAGGTCAATGCCCCCACGCCACCCCCCACCTGCCCGACCAGGCTGCCGGAGGCGGTTTCTGCCGTCGAGCCTGGGTCACTGCCGTTGACGCTAGCGGCCGCCAGGTCATGGCCGTCCTTGTTCAGGTCCAAGGCTTTTTCGAACACGGTGACGCCGCCATCGCCGCACGGATGCAGCGATTGGTCGTGCACGTTGATGGTTACGGTGGCGGTGCTTTCATCCCCGTCGCCATCGCGGAGGGTGTAGACGAAGGTGTCGATCGCATCGCGCGGTGCCACGGCATTGGGGTTGGCGTGGTACTCCGCGTTGCCCTGGGCATCGAGGGTCAGGTAGCCGTACTGGCCGTAGACGTGGCTGCCGAGCTGGCCAACCGCCGAACTGGAGGTGTCATGACCGGCGCGCACCCCGACCACGTAGGCGCCGTCGCCCAGCGTGTCGGCCCCGACCACGTCGTTGTACATCACGTTGCCGCGCACGATGTCGCCCTTGGCCACGCTGACGAAGTCGCAATGAGCCTGCGGTACGTCGTCGACGATGGTGATATTGACCGTGCTGGTGGTCCAGTTGCCCACCGTGTCCTCCACCCGGTAGGTGAAGGATTCGCTGACGGTATTGGCGCCGTCGTTGGCATGGGTCGGCGAATTCGCCGGCGAGGTCAGCGTGTAGGTGTAGGAGCCGTCAGCGTTCAGGTGCAACTGGCCGAACTGGCCGACGGCATTGCCGACCAGGGTGTAGGTCAACGCCCCCACGCCACCAGCGACCTGCCCAACCAGGCTGCCGGAGGCCGTCTCGCGGGTTGAACTGGGGTCACTGCCAATAACGCTGCCGGCCGCCAGGTCGTTGCCATCCTTGTGCAGGTCCAGCGCGTTCTCGTACACCCAAACGCCACCGTCGCCGCACGGCTGCAGCGCCGGGTTGTGCACATTGATGGTGAGGGTGGTGGTGCTCTCGTCGCCATCGGCATCGCGAATGGTGTAGACGAAGGTGTCGAGCGCATCACGCGGCGCCACGGCATCCGGGTTGGAGTGGTACTGGGCATTGCCCTGGGCATCGATGGTCAGGTAACCATACTGGCCATGCACCTGGCTGTTGAGCTGGCCGATGGCAGACATGGAGGTGTCACTGCCGGCGCGCACGCCGACCACGTACTGGCCATCGCCACGGGTGTCGGCACCGACCACGTCGTTGTACATCACGTTGCCGCTCACCACGTCGCCTTTGTACACACTGACGAAGTCGCTGTTGGCGGTGGGTACGTCGTCGACGATGGTGATGACGATGGTGCTGGTGGTCGAATGGCCGGCGGAATCCTGCACCTGGTAGGTGAAACTTTCCGTCACGGTATTCGCGCCATCGTTGGCGTGGGTCGGCGAATTCGCCGGTGAAGTCAGCGTGTAAGTGTAGGAGCCATCTGCGTTCAGGTGGATCTGCCCGTATTGGCCTACCGCATTGCCGACCAAGGTGTAGGTCAGCGCGCCAACGCCGCCGCTGGTCGAACCGGCCAACGTGCCGGCAGCTGTTTCCTGAGGCGAGCCAGGGTCGCTACCCGTAACGGTGCCTGCCGCGAGATCGTTGCCGTCCTTGTGCAGGTCCAGGGCCTTCTCGTACACCGTCACATCGCGGTCCTCACAGGTCATCAGCGCACTGTGCACGTTGATGGTGAGGGTAGTGGTGCTTTCGTCGCCGTCGGCATCGCGGAGGGTGTAGACGAAGGTGTCGACGGCATCACGCGGCGAGGCAACGTTGGGGTTGGAGTGGTACTCGGCATTGCCGTAGGCATCGAGGGTCAGGTAGCCGAACTGGCCATTGACCTGGGTGTTGAGCTGGCCGATGGCAGAGCTCGAAGTATCGCTGCCGGCGCGCACGCCGACCACGTACTGGCCGTCGCCACGGGTGTCAGCGCCGACCACGTCGTTGTACATGACGTTGCCGCGTACCACATCGCCTTTGTCAACGCTGACGAAATCGCTGTTGGCGGTGGGTACGTCGTCGACGATGGTGATGACGATGGTATTGATGGCCGAATTGCCCAGCGAATCCTGCACCTGGTAGGTAAAGGTTTCGGTCACGGTATTGGCCCCATCGTTGGCATGGGTGGGCGAATTGACGGGCGACGTCAGCGTGTAGGTGTAGGAGCCATCCGCGTTCAGCTGGATCTGGCCGTATTGGCCTACGGCATTGCCCACCAAGGTGAAGGTCAACGCACCCACGCCACCGACCGTCAGCGTGCCGGAGGCGGTTTCGTGGCTCGAGCCAGGGTTGCTGCCGGTGACGGTGCCTGCCGCCAGGTCGTTACCGTCCTTGTGCAAATCCAGCGCATTTTCATACACCGTCACATCACGGTCCGCACAGACGATCAGGCCGTTGTGCACATTGACGGTAATGGTCGTGGTGCTTTCGTCACCGTCGGCGTCACGGATGGTGTAGACGAAGGTGTCGATGGCATCCCGAGGCGAGGCGATAGCGGGGTTGGAGTGGTACTGCGCGTTACCGTAGGCATCGATGGTCAGGTAGCCGTACTGGCCGTTGACCTGCGTATCGAGCTGGCCGATGGCCGAGCTGGAGGTATCGCTGCCAGCACGCACACCCACCACATACTGGCCGTCGCCGCGGGTATCGGCGCCCACCACGTCGTTGTACATCACATTGCCACGGACCACGTCGCCTTTGAAGACGCTGACGAAATCGCTGTTGGCGGTGGGCACATCGTCGACGATGGTGATGACGATGGTGCTGGTGGTGGCGTTGCCCAGCGAGTCCTGCACCTGGTAGGTAAAGGTTTCGGTCACCGTGTTCGGCCCATCGTTGGCATGGGTCGGCGAATTGGCCGGTGACGTCAGGGTGTAGGTGTAGGAACCATCTGCGCTCAGCTGAATCTGCCCGTATTGGCCTACGGCATTGCCGACCAGCGTGTAGGTAAGTGTACCGACACCGCCACTGGCCGAGCCGACCAACGTTCCGGAGGCCGTTTCCTGCGTCGAGCCCGGCGCGCTGCCAGTGACAGTACCGGGCGCCAGGTCATTGCCATCCTGGTGCACGTCCAGCGCTTTTTCGTACACGGTGACGTCACTGTCGGCACAGGCCATCAAGCCGTTGTGCACGTTGATGGTGAGGGTGGTAGTGCTCTCGTCGCCATCGGCATCGCGGATGGTGTAGACGAAGGTTTCCAGGGCATCCCTGGGCGAAGCGATGGTCGGGTCGGAGTGATACTCGGCGTTACCCTGGGCGTCGATGATCAGGTAACCGTACTGGCCATGCACCTGGGTGTTCAACTGGCCGATGGCCGAGCTGGAGGTGTCGCTGCCGGCGCGCACGCCGACCACATACTGGCCGTCGCCACGGGTGTCGGCGCCCACCACGTCGTTGTACATCACGTTGCCGCGCACCACGTCGCCCTTGGCCACGCTGGTGTAGTCGTCATGCGCCTGCGGCACATCGTCGACGATGGTTATGCCCAGGCTGCCGGTGGCGGTGCTGCCATCGGCATCTTTGGCGATCACCGTGAACTGCTCGCTGATGCTGTTGCTGCCTTGGCCGCTGGGGTGGTTCTCGTTGTCGACCAGGGTGTAGCTGTAGCTCACCACGCCGGTGCCTGGGTTGTAACCGAGGATGGTCAGGGTGTTGCCTTCGGGCGTGACGACCGACTGCGGGAAGCCCACCGCCACACCGCCACTGACCACACTGATGCCGCCAACGGTAAGGCTTTGCAGGCCGTCAGGCGCGGTAACCTTGAAGCTGCCTTGCTGGGTCAGGGCAGCAGCATCCGGGGCGCTGCCGTCGTGCAGGTTTTTCTCGTAAACCGTCAGCTCGCCGCCTTGAGTGCCGAGGCCATCGAGCGTCACCGGGTCGTCGAGGTTGCTGATGTTCAAGGTCAGCGTCGCGCTGCTGGTGTCGCCATCGGCGTCCTTGATCGTGTAGGCGAAGGTCTCCACCGCTTGGCCGCCACCGCCCAGGTTCTTGAAGTCCGGGTCGTTGGTGTTGAGTGTGTAGGTGTAGGAACCGTCTGCAGCGAGCACCAGTGTGCCGTAGGTGCCGGTGAAGGTGCCGGCGATTACCGGCCCACCCGGCACACGGTCGGCGCCCTGCACGTCGTTGCCGAGCACATTGCCAGTCAGCTCGGTGTGCTGCTCGGTGGCGGTGATGGGGTTGCTGTCATCCACTGCCCTGGGCACGTCGTCACGGATGATCACATCCAGCGAGCCTTGGGCCACATCGCCGTCACTGTCGCTGACCAGCACCGGCAAGTGCTCGCTCAGCGCGTTGGTCCCCGCGCCGTCCGCATGCTGCTCGGCACCCGTCAGGGTGTAGCTGTAGCTGACCTCGCCGGTGGTCGGGTTGTAGGCGGTGATGGTCAGCGTGTTGCCCAAGCCGGTGGTGATCGATTGGCCGACACCGGTGACGACACCTGCGGTCACCACGTTGATCCCACCGACGCTGAGATTGAACACGCCGTCCGGTGCTACCACGGTGAAGGCGCCGTGTTGGGTCAATGCCGGCGGGTTGTTGACCGAGCCCAAGGGCAAATTGGCCTCGTCCAGCACGAGCTCGCCCGGGTTCACATCCAGCCCGCGCAGTTCGACCGGGCGGTCGATGGGGGTGATCGGTGGGTTGGGTTGCTCGGGCGGGTTGGGCTGGTCAGGCGGGTTAGGCTGCCCTGGAGGGTTGGGTTGGCCAGGTGGCAGGCCACCGTTGGTGCCATTGTCACCCCCGCTACCACCGTCGCCTGCTCCCAGCGTGTCGCGCCCCCGCGTGTTGCCCAGGTCGCCTACATATCGGTTGGCCAGCTCAGGGATGCCATTGAAGCCTGCCGTCGGGAAGCCGATTTGCGGGTCGACACGGTCGGCCACTTCGGTCAGCAAGACAAAGCTGTGGCCACCGCCCAAGGCGCCCGGTGCGCTGCTGCCGTTAGGGCCGGCCGCTGGTGCTTCGGCGGTTGTACTGGGGTCGTCACCGGCGGCAATCGCCCGCTGAATGCGCTCCACATCGCTCAGTTGCGCATCGCTCGGCGCCCCGTCGTGTGCCTGCACAGGGGGCGCCAGGTTGGCCAGCAGGTCCGTGGTCATGGCCAGGCTGCTGTCGCGCCCCAATGTCAGTTCCGCGCCATTCTGCAGGTGCACGGCCACGGCGCCCGCGGCACCGGTTTCCAACTGCTCGCCCGCAAACAGGCGGTCACCTTCGATCAAGGGGCGACGGCTACCGTCACTGCCAACGGCGAACACCTCACCCACTACCTTGCTGACCACACCGACTAACTTCGCCATGAGCGCACGCCTCCCCTTACCGATTGGTTACTCAACCAACGACATGGCGGTGAGGCAAAGGCTTGGAGTCCGACTGTCTCAGGGGTGAGATTCGTTCTCTCGGAATACCACGTTGGCGATAGTGAGAACCTAAATTGCCATCATTAGATGCCAAAATATTGTCGCCAAATTCCGCTTTCACCTGTCCTTTCCGCGTCCTTAGCTGGAAAAAATCTGGAACTCACCGCGAACCCGGAAACTCGCATGCTGCGGCGGCTTCCGAAATCGCTTGAAGGAAACAATGTCTCGCTTTTGATAGACCGCATAAGTTTTTTTTCGCATAGGGCTTATGAAAAAATCTTCTTAGCTCGCGCGTTAAATGTTCTTAGCTCTGTTGTTACAAACATGAAACGGTTTGAACTATAAAAATCGTCATTTTTTTGGCGAGAAGCAGGACCATTTTGAGACCAGGGAGAAGTACCCCATGCGCGTTTTCAACCCCATCACCAGTGCAATTCTGTTGGCCATGGCGTGCGCCAACGTTCAGGCGATGTCACTTAACGAGGCCGTCCAGAGCGCCGTGGACTATCACCCCGAAATCAGCTCCAACCGCAACAGCAGGTTGTCGGCTGACGAAGACGTGAAATTCGCCCGTGGTGGGTACTACCCGACCGTTGACCTGGTGGCCGGCTACGGGCGGCAGCGTTCGGACAACGTCAACACCCGCGGCCTGAACCCCGACGGCACACGCAACCACAACAAAGAGACGCTCAACTACACCCAGTCGGAATTGCGTCTTCGGCAAATGATCTTCGACGGCTTCAACACCGCCAACGAAGTCGGCCGTACCCAGGCAGTCGCCACCTCCCGCGCCTACTACACCCAGGCGGTCGCCCAGGATGTCGCCTTGCGCGCCATCGAGGTGTACCTCGAAGTGCTCAAGCGCCGTGAGCTGGTGACCCTGGCCAAGAACAACCTGCAGGCCCACCTGCGGGTCAACGACCAGATCGGCCTGCGCAGCGAGCGGGGCGTGGGCAGCACCGCCGACCTCGACCAGTCGCGCGCCCGCCGCGCCCTGGCAGAAAACAACCTGGACACCGCCGAAGTCGACCTGGCCGATGCCGAAGCCAACTTCTACAGCGTGGTCGGCCGCCTGCCCGATGAGCTCGAAGGGCCTCAATCGATCAAGGTGGAAGTGCCCGAAACCCTCGATGCCGCGCGCGAAGGCATGCGTCAGAACAACCCTTACCTGAAGTCGGCCCAAGCCGATGTGAACGCCGCCGAACAGCAATACGAAGTGGCCAAGTCGCCCTTCTACCCGCGCCTGGACGCGGTACTGGCCACCGGCGCCAACAACAACCTGGGCGGCGAGAAAGGCCACAGCAACAACGACTGGCAAGCCGGCGTCGAGCTCAGCTACAACCTGTTCCGCGGCGGCAGCGACAAGGCCCGCCTGCAGTCCGACGCCCACAAGATCAACCAGGCCCTGGACATCCGCAACAATGCCCTGCGCGAGCTGACCGAGAACCTCAGCCTGGCCTGGAACGCCATGAACAACGCGCGCAAGCAGACCCCGACTGCCCGTGAATATGCCGAAACCACCCAACGCGTACGCGCCGCCTACGCCGACCAGTTCGGCCTCGGCCAGCGCACCCTGCTCGACGTGCTCGACAGTGAGAACGAGCTGTACAACGCCAACCGTCGTTACACCGAAGTGCGTTACACCGAGGAGTACTCGATGTACCGCGTGCTGGCGACCATGGGTGAATTGCTGAGCAAGCAGCGCATCTCCCTGCCGCCGGAAGCCATTGCCAACAACGAAGTGCGTACCGAAGCGCGGTTGCCCGACATGCGTTGAGCCAGGTTGGCAACGGGCAGGGAGCGCCAGGCATCACCCCTTCCACCGCGGCGGGAGTAGTCCACAGTGACCAGTATGCAAAGCGCGCAACCGCGCCCCGATGTCGATGACCCGCTGCTCGATGGCCTGCTGATCCTCTGCCGCCTGCACGGCCGGCCGGCCAGCCGTGCCAGCCTGAGCAGCGGCCTGCCCCTGCAGCAGCAGCGCCTGGGTGCCGACCTGCTGCCCCGCGCCGCAGCGCGCGCCGGCTTGCAGGGCCGCGTGCTGCAGCGTGAGCTGGAGGCCATCTCGCCCCTCAACCTGCCGGTGCTGCTGTTGCTGAACGACGGCCGCAGCGCCGTGCTGCAGCGCTGGGGCGACGATGGCCGGGCGCTGATTTTGCCCTGCGAGGCCGAGGGCGGCGAGCAGTGGGTCGAACGCGAAACGCTGGTGCAGGCCTATAGCGGCCACGCGCTGTTCGCACGCCCCCGGCACACCCTGGAGGAAGTACGCTCGCCGCTGCTGCCGCGGGTCGATGCCTGGTTCCGCGACACCCTGCGCCATTCCCGCTGGCTGTACGGCGACGCCTTGCTGGCCAGCTTGCTGATCAACGTCCTGGGCCTGATGGTGCCGTTGTTCGTCATGCAGACCTACGACCGCGTGGTGCCCAACCAGGCGTTGTCGACCTTGTGGGTGCTGGTCGCCGGCCTGTTCCTCGGCACGGCCTTCGAGCTGGTGCTGCGCATGGTCCGCGCCCACCTGCTGGACCAGGCCGGCAAGAAGACCGACCTGATCCTCTCCGCCACCCTGTTCGAGCGGATCACCGGCATGGCCATGAAGGCCAAGCCCGCCAGCATTGGCGGTTTTGCCCAGAGCATCCACGACTTTCAAGGCCTGCGCGAATTCCTCACGGCAGTCACCCTGACCAGCATCATCGACCTGCCCTTCGTCGCCCTGATGCTGCTGGTGATCGGCCTGCTCGGCGGCTGGCTGGTGCTGATCCCGTTGATCGCCTTCCCGCTGGCGGTGGGTTTTGCGCTGGTGATCCAGGCGCGCCTGCGCGACACCGTGCAAAAAAGCCTCAGCCTCGGCGCAGTGCGCCAGGCCTTGCTGATCGAAACCCTCGGTGGCCTGGAAACCCTCAAGGCCTGTGGCGCCGAGAGCGAGCGCCAATACCAGTGGGAACACACCAACGGCGCCATGGCCCGCCTCGACGCCCACGCCCGCAACCTGTCGTCGCTGGCCAGCAACGGCACGCTGTTCATCCAGCAGTTCTGCGGCATGGCGACTATCGTCGCCGGGGTATACAGCATCATTGCCGGCAACCTCAGCGTCGGCGCCCTGGTCGCCAGCTACATGCTCGGCAGCCGCGTGCTGGCACCGCTTGGCCAGATCGCCGGGCTGATCACCCGCTACCAGCAGGCGCAGTTGACCATGCGCAGCACCGATGCGCTGATGGCCCTGCCGCAAGAGCGCCAGGCCGAACAGCAAGCGCTGGAGCACACCACGCTCAAGGGCGGCCTGACCCTCAGCCATGTCAGCTTCCGTTACCCGGCGCAGACCAGCCCGGCGCTGCAGGACGTGAGCGTAACCATCAAGCCCGGCGAGCGCATCGGCATCATCGGCCGCAGCGGCTCGGGCAAGAGCACCCTGGGCCGGCTGCTGATGGGCTTTCATCACCCGGACGAAGGCCAGGTGCTGCTGGACAACCTCGACCTGCGCCAGCTGGACATCGCCGACCTGCGCAGCCAGCTGGGTTACGTGGCCCACGACCTGCCCCTGCTGGCCGGCAGCCTGCGCGACAACCTGACCCTCGGCGCCCGCCACATCAGCGATGCGCGCATGCTCGAAGTGGCCGAACTGACCGGCGTCAGCGACCTGGCCCGGCAGCACCCGCACGGGTTTGACCGCCCGGTGGGCGAGCGGGGCCAGCTGCTGTCCGGCGGCCAGCGCCAGGCCGTATTGCTGGCCCGTGCGCTGTTGCTCGAGCCGCCGATCCTGATCCTCGATGAACCCACCAGCCACATGGACAACAGCAGCGAAGAGCAACTGCGCCAGCGCCTGCTCAACTGGGTGCCAGGCAAGACCCTGCTGCTGGTCACCCACCGCACCTCGATGCTGAGCCTGGTGGACCGGTTGCTGGTACTGGACAACGGCAAAGTCGTTGCCGACGGGCCGAAGGATGCGGTCATCGACGCCCTGCGCAAGGGCCGTATCGGCGCGGCGTTGTAGAACCCCAAGACACTACGATCACTGTAGGAGCGGGCTTGCCCGCGAAGATGACACCTCGGTGCCTGGCACGGGCCATGCCCGTGTTCGCGGGCAAGCCCGCTCCTACAGCGTCACGTCCCGTGAGAGGTAAGCCATGCCCATCGGCCACAGCGTGCGCAGTACCCACAGCGGTTCCGACAAGCGCACCGAGCGCGACTACATGCCGGAGCTGGCCAGCGCCACCTTGCAGGACTCGCCGCGCCTGTCACGCCTGACGGTGTGGCTGGCGGCGGCGTTACTGCTGGTAGCCCTGGCCTGGGCCAGCCTGGCGGTGCTGGACGAAGTGACCGTCGGCGAAGGCAAGGCGATCCCGTCGAGCAAAGTGCAGGTGATCCAGAACCTTGAAGGCGGCATCGTCACCGAAATCTTCGTGCGCGAAGGCCAGATGGTGGAGAAAGGCGCCACCCTGCTGCGCCTGGACGATACGCGGTTCAAGTCCAACAAAGGTGAAAGCGAAGCGGACCGTTATGCCCTGACCGCCCAGGTCGAGCGCCTGTCGGCCGAGGCCGAGGGGCGGCCGTTCGTGCTGTCCGAAGAAGTCCGCGCCAAGGCGCCGCAGGTGGCTAACGACGAGTTGGCGCTGTACGACTCGCGTCAGCGCCGCCTGGCCAGTGAAAAGCAGACCCTCAACGAGCAGTTGCGCCAGAAGACTCAAGAACTGGCCGAATTCCGCTCCAAGGTCGACCAGTACCGCTCGGCCGTCGGCTTGCTGCAGCAAGAGCTGGACATGTCGGCGCCGCTGGTGAGCAAGGGCGCGATTTCGCCGGTGGAAATCCTGCGCCTCAAGCAACGCACGGTCGAAGCCCGCGGCCAGCTCAACGCCACCAGCCTGGCGATCCCCCGCGCCGATGCGGCCGTGGCCGAGATCAGAAGCAAGATCCAGGAGTCCGACGCCAGCTTCCGCTCGGATGCCGCCAAGGAGCTGAATGACAAACGCACCGAGCTTTCCAAGATCACCGCCACCAGCATCGCCATCGACGACCGGGTCAACCGCACCACGGTGGTGTCGCCGGTACGCGGTATCGTCAAGCTGCTGAAGGTCAACACCATCGGCGGCGTGGTGCAGCCGGGCAGCGACCTGGTGGAGATCGTGCCGATCGAGGACAACCTGCTGATCGAGGCCAAGGTGCGCCCGCAGGATGTCGCGTTTCTACACCCGGGGCAGCCGGCGATGGTGAAGTTCAGTGCCTACGACTACACCATCTATGGCGGGCTGAAGGCCAAGCTTGAGTTGATCAGTGCCGATACCGTGACGGATGAAAAAGGCAATGCGTTTTACCTGATCCAGGTGCGCACCGAGAAAAACCACCTGGGTGGGGATAACAAACCGCTGTTGATCATCCCGGGGATGGTGGCGACGGTGGATATCATCACTGGGCAGAAGAGTGTGCTGGATTACCTGCTCAAACCGGTGCTGAAAGCGCGGACCGAGGCGTTGCGGGAACGGTGACAGACCTGCCCCGGCCTCATCGCCGGCAAGCCGGCTCCCACAGGGGTATCACCGGCCTTGAATAGGTGCACAGCTGGTGGG